>JAMCRM010000231.1:838-10224 GCA_023380575.1 Acidobacteriota bacterium
CGGGAAGTTGCACATTTGATTCGGGATAATGGGCTGGCCGTGTCCGGTTATGCGGCTGATTTCACTACCGTAAACCCGGTACCGCCGGAAAACCGGGAGCGCTATCTCGAACTGTTCCGCCGTCAGGTGGAAATGGCGGCCGATCTCGGCAGCCCCTCCATTCGGGTGGATTCGGTGGCTGCCCCCGGCTCCATCCGCAACCGCGACTACATCGCCGCTTTGAGCCACCTGGCGGGGATATGGCATGAGGCCGCGGGTATCGCACAGGAGGCCGGCGTACGCATGGTATGGGAATTCGAGCCCGGCTACGTCTTCAACAAGCCTTCCGAGGTGGTAACCATGCACGAGAAGGTGGACCACCCGAATTTCCGCATTCTGTTCGACACTTCCCACGCGTACACCTGCGCGGTGGCCGGAGCGCGCCAGCACCGGGAACGGGAAACCCTCCCGGGGGGAGTCCAGGAGTTCCTGAAGAAACTGGAAGGCCGCGTCGGCGCCGTGCACCTGATCGACTCCGATGGGACCCTTTATGGAGAGGAAACCAGCGCTCACCTGCCGTTCGGCAAAGGGCTGGTGAATTTCCAGCGCCTGGCTCCGGCTCTGCTGGCAATTACCGGGCTCGAGTGGTGGTGCGTCGACATGTGTTTTTGGGCCGGCGCCTGGGATCTGGTCGAATCCAGCCTGAGCTTCGTTCGGGAGTTGCTGCGGCGAAACGCCGTGGCAATCTAGTGTACTGCGCCTCCTGAGACGTGACAGTACGCGCGACGCGCTCCATAGTAATATAGCGGAGACATGAGACATAGCATCGTGCTGGACACCAGCCACGGCGCCATGGGTGCTGTAAGTCTCCGCGCCGCAATGCTCGTGCTGCTGCCGCTGGTGTGCGCCGCACAGCCTTACCCACAGAGCACGATCCGGCTCTCATGGGATTCCGCGGTAGTCAAAATCGGACCCGGCTCCGGCGACAATTGGCCCATCGCCTGGGACCGCAACGGCGTGGGTTACACGTCCTATGGTGATGGCAAGGGTTTTGCGGACCGCTCGCCGCGCCTCTCGCTCGGCTTCGCCAAAATCTACGGCGACCCGCCCGGTCTGCGCGCCGAAGATCTCCCCAGCAACATCGATACCCCGCAGGGCGGCGGCAACAAGGCGATCAAAGCGTCCGGCATGCTGATGGTGGATGGCGTGCTCTACATGTTCGTGCGCAACTATCGCGTCAATGACGATTTCCGCCATTCGCGGCTGGCCTGGTCGAGCGATTTCGGGCGCACCTGGACCTGGGCCGGCTGGCACTTCTCCGGCACCTTCGGCTGCCCCGAATTCGTGCAGTTCGGGCCGGATTACGCCGGCGCGCGCGACGGCTACGTCTACATGGTCTCGCAGGACAACGACAGCGCTTACGGCTACGCTCCCGGCATCGTCATGGCGCGCGTGCCGAAAAACAAAATCGCCGCCCGCGACGCCTGGGAATTTTATGCCGGGCCGAACCGCTGGACCCGCAACCTGGACCGCCGCCGCCCCGTTTTCACCGACCCTAAGGGTACACAGCGGGTAGCCATCACGTACAACGCCGCGCGTAAGCGGTACTTTCTCACCACCTCGCATCGCACCGCCGATGAGACGCACACTCCCGCGCTCGGAGTGTTCGACGCGCCCGAGCCGTGGGGCCCGTGGACTACGGTGTATTACGACGATCACTGGTCGGGCACGTTCCGCACCTACCACCATAAGTTCCCCACCCGCTGGATGAGCCGCGACGGCGGCACAATGTGGCTGCTTTATTCGGGGCTCGACGGCGGTCTCTATGCTTTCTGCCTCAAGAAAGCCACACTGGAATGAAGTTCTCATCCCGCTTCCACTGGGACATGCGGCCCAACCGCCTTGCCGAACTGCTGGCGGCCAAGCGCGCGCACGGTGTGCCTATCCTGGACCTCACCGAATCCAACCCCACCCGTGCGGGCCTTGATTACCCGTTGGAGATCGTCGCCTCGCTGGCCGATACGCGCTCGCTCGTCTATGACCCGCAGCCCGCCGGGATGGCCGGGGCGCGCGCGGCAGTGGCCGCCTATTACGGCGACATTGCCCCCGAGCGCATCCTGCTCACCGCCAGCACCTCCGAAGCTTACTCCTATCTGTTCAAGCTGCTCACCGAACCGGATGAGCAGGTGCTGGTGCCGCGTCCATCCTACCCGCTCTTCGATTTCCTCGCCGCTTTGGAATGGGTCCGCGTCGCGCAGTACCCGCTGGAGTATCACGGCGAGTGGACCATCGACTTCCCGGCGCTCGAAAAGGCCATCACGAAGCAGACCCGCGCCATCGTCGTGGTGAACCCGAATAATCCGACGGGCTCCTACCTGAAGCGCGCCGAACTCGACCGCCTCGCCGCCCTCTGCGCCGCCCGCAACCTCGCCATCGTCTCCGACGAAGTTTTCGCCGATTACGCCCTGCGCGACGACCCCCGGCGCGTGCGTACGCTGGCGTACGAAGATCGCACGCTGGCTTTTGTCCTGAGCGGGCTATCGAAAATCGCCGGGCTGCCCCAGATGAAGCTGGGCTGGATCGTAACCGCGGGTCCGGAGCGGCTGCGGCAGGAGGCCTTTGAAAAGCTGGAATGGATCGCCGACACCTACCTTTCGGTCGGCACGCCCGTGCAGTACGCCGCGGCGAACCTGCTGGCCGCCGGCGAGGCCGTGCAGGGCCAGATCGCCGCGCGTGCGCGCGACAATCTCGAGCACCTGCGCGCCGCCATCGGCGCGGACTCGCCTTTTCGGGTCCTCGCCGTGGAAGGCGGCTGGTACGCCGTGGTGCAGGCGCCGCGCGTCCGCAGCGAGGAGGAGTGGGCCCTCGAACTGCTTGGCAGCCATGACGTGCTGGTGCAGCCCGGCTTTTTTTACGATTTCCCCGCCGAGGCCTACCTGGTGATCAGCCTGCTCACCGCTCCCGGACCCTTCCGCGAAGGCGTCCGACGGTTGTTAAACTTGTCATAATGACTAAGCACAACTCTCTGATCCCCCTGACCCTGGCGGGGCTGGTGCTTCTGGCCGCCTGCTCCAGCCAGCCGCCGGCCAAGCAGGCCGAACAGGAGCGTGCCGCCTCGCAGCCCCCCGCTGCGCAGCAGGCGCCCGAAGCCAAGCCCGCCGCCGAACCCGCGAAGCCCGAGACCTCGCCCGCGAACACCTACCGCGTGAAACTGGACACCAGCGCCGGCCCCATCGTCATCGAAGTGCGCCGCGATTGGGCGCCGCTCGGAGCCAAACGCTTTGAAGAACTCGTCAAATCCGGTTTCTATAATCAAGCGCGTTTCTTCCGCGTGGTGCCGAATTTCGTGGTGCAGTTCGGACTCGCGGCTGATCCCGGCACCACCAGGAAATGGGACCGCAAAATCAAGGACGACCCCGTGCTGCAGACCAACAAGCTCGGCAGCGTCACCTTTGCCACCGCCGGACCTAACACCCGTACCAGCCAGATCTTCATCAGCCTGCGCAACAACCAGTTCCTGGACAGCCAGGGCTTCGCGCCCTTCGGCCAGGTGGTTGAGGGCTTGGAGAACGTGCAGAAGATCTACGCCGGCTACGGCGAACAGCCGGACCAGGAAGCGATTACCAACCGGGGCAACGCCTACCTGAAGGCCAGCTTCCCCAAATTGGACTACATCCGGAAAGCGACCCTCGAATAGCGGGGTTGGGCTCCCCGACCCCGCACGTTTCGCCGTAGTTCAGCGCCCGAATTTCTGCTCCGTCAGAAAGAGTACCGGAAACCCAGTTCCACGCTGCGGGGCAGGTTCATCTGGGTAATCGGCACCACGCCGAAAAGCGGGGACGTGGGCGTGGTATTCGGATTATTGAAAATCGGTGTATTCGTGGCGTTGAAAGCGGAGAGCTTGAACTGCATCTTGTGCCGCTCCCCCAGGTGGAAATTGCGGATCAGCGTGAGATCCAACTGCGGCGCCGTGTGGCGGCGGATATTCGGGCTGCGCAGCGGCGTCACCCGCAGGGTGTCCGGCGGGCGCACGATCCACATCGTGGACGAGGTATTGAACCAGTGGTTCAAATCCTGTCCGCTGGTCAGCTTCGGATCGCCAACGATCTCGTAATTGGGCAGCCCGATGGGCGTGCCGGACTGCATCAGCGAACTCCATACCAGCTCCCAGCCGCCGACGATATGGGATGCGAGCCCGCGATTCAGAAAAGATTTCTTCGGCCCCACCGGAAACTCGTACACTCCCGCGATAGTCAGCCGCTGCGGCGCGTCGTAAGTGGAGAGTTCCCGCGATGGCATCGCGTCCTGCGCGTTCTTGTAAGCCACCGCCTCCATGGTCTTCGAATTTGTATAGGCCAACACCAGCGTGAGACCCCGGCTCATCCGCTTCTCCACTTTCAACTGGAACGCGTTGTACCACGACTCGCCGGTGCTGATATTGGTCATACTGAGCCCGCTGTATTGCGGGAACTGCAGCATCAGGTTGCGCCGCTGGATGCTGGCCTGCGCCCCCCGCGAAGTGGTTACCGGAAGCACCCCGTAGAAGGGATTCGGAACGCTGGCCGAGAGATACTGCGTTCCCATCGCGAGTTGCTCCACCGTCAGATAGTTCAGGGGTCTGCTGACCGCGAGTTTGTCCGTCCGGCTGCCCACATAGGACGCATCCACCAGCAGGCCGGGAACAACCTCGTACTGGAACCCCGCCGAATACTGCCACATCTCGGGAATGCGGCGGCCGCGGTCGGCGAAGGTCACGCTGTCGCCCACCTGGGTCTTCAAACCCAGGCTGGCCCCCGCCGGCTGGATCAGCCCGTTCGGAAACGGATTCGATAACACGCTGAACGGCCGGTAATCCGGTGTGCTTGTCTGGGCGCTGGTGGTGCGCGAAAATCCCTGTGCCCCGCCGTCGCTTCCCACGGGCAGAAACGTCCGCCCGGCACCGGCGCGAAACACCAGCGCTTTGCTCTCGAACATGCGATAGGCGATGCCCACCCGCGGTTGCCAGTTGTTCCGGTCCGGATCGAATGCCGCCCGCGGCTGGCCGTCCACGCCGGCGAACAGCAACCCCCCGCGCAAATCATATCCCGGCACCTGGTACGGCGATTTTACCGTCCGGTCGAATCCCACATTCTGGCGGTTGTAGCGCTCCACCGGGGGCTGCTCGTAATCCCACCGCAATCCCAGGTTGAGCGTCAGCCTCCGGTTCACCTGCCAGTCGTCCTGGAAGAATGCGACCGGGTACCCCCAGCTATCGTACGTCTGGGCGTTCAGGTTGGCGCTGGCGCCGCTCATGTAGCCCAGCAGGAACGATGCGATCGCGTTGCCCGCCGCCGGGTCGGTCACCTGTGGATTCGAACTCGTCCAACTGCGGGAAAAGGAGAACGTGCCGCTGGCGTTGCTCCGCCGGAACACGGCGTAGTGCATTTTGCGGTACTCGGCGCCGAACTTCATCGAATGCGACCCCATGGTCCGGTTCATGGTTACCTGGGCGTTGTAAGTATCAGAGGGCACGATATCCCATTCGCTGATCCCCGCCTGAAGGTAGTTCTCAAAGGTGAAGATGGGATACTTGTTGGGCATCTGCAACTGGCTTACGAAGCTTTTCGGGAATCCCAGCCCCGTAATATCCTGCGGGGTGAACTTGCTGAGGGATACGAAGCGCGTGAATCCTCCCCTCATGCTGATCACCGTGCTCGGGCTCAGGGTGCCCACCGCGTCCAGCGCGGCCGTGTCGTTGCGCCGCCCCGCGTGAATCCGCCGCGCCGCCGGGGTATTCCAGTCGTTGTAATCGATGCGGCCGCCGTCCCGGTAGTTGTGCGCCCAGCGCGCGAACATTTTCCAGGAATCGTTGATGGTGTGATCCACCCGGGCAATCTCGTTGTTGAAGTCAGTAGCCTCGGCCACCTTGGCGCCAAACCAGTTATTCGCGTGCGTCACCGGGTCGCCGGGCTGGTTCGGCAGCGGAATGTCCTGGAGCACCCGCGTGGCGATCGGCTCCATGCGGTTCTTGGGCACGCGATTGCCTGCGAAGGGCGTGCGCAGATATTGCAGATTGGCCAGGGTGACCGGTCTCGCCGGATTGAAATCGGGATTGGCCCGGATGGTCAGCGGATCGTAGACACTGTACATCTTGCCGGCGGCATTCAGGCTCCTGCTGAAATCGCCGGAGCGCTCCTCGGCGGTCGGCACCATGCCCTGGCTCGGCTGCGGCTGCGCTTCCCGGTACAACTCCAGCCCGAACATGAAAAACGTGCGGTCCCTGCCCTTGTACAGCCTGGGCAGGTTCACCGGCCCGTCGAACTCGAACCCGTACTGGTCCACGAAGTGGTTGGCGCGCGGCTTTCCATGGGCGTTGTTAGCGTACTGGTTGGCTTCGAGAGAGGTGCGCCGCAGGTACTCGTATCCGACTCCGTGATAGGTGTTCGTCCCGGGCTTGACCGTCAGGCTGATCACACCGCCGCCCGTATGCCCGTACTGGGCGTCGTAGGTGCTGGTCATGATCTTCATTTCCTGGGTCGCCTCGACGGGCGGGGTGTAGGCGGCGTTATAGTCCGGCCCGGTAATGTTGTTGGAGATGCCGTCCAACTGGAACTCGTTGGTCGAGTACCGGCCGCCGTTGATCACAAACCGCGTGCCCTCCCCGAACGGCCGCATGTATGTCATTCCGCCGCTGAACCGCACGCCGGGTGAAAGACTGGTGAAGTACCACGGATTGCGCCCGTTCAGCGGCAGGTCCTGGATTTTGGCATTATCGAGCACCTGGCCGCGGTTGCTGGTGGAAACTTCCAGCAGCGGCGCCTCGGCGGTTACGGTGACGCGGTCGGCGATTTCGCCCACCGCCATGGTCACGTCCACCCGGGTGCGGTCGTTCGTCCTCAGTTCGATGGGCGAGCGTTCGAAAGTCTTGAAGCCGCTGTGCTCGATGCGCAGCGAATAACGGCCCGGGTTCAGGTACGGGACGTTATAGTTGCCCTCGCTGTTGCTCTGGCCCCTGCTGGCCACGCCGGTATCCAGGTTGGTTACCGTCACGGCGGCGTTGGGTATATTGGCTCCGCTCTGGTCCGCAACCACGCCAAGCAACGTGGCGCGGTTCTCCTGCGCGCGCAGGAGAAGGCTGAATGAAAGCAAGATTGTGGCGCTGATGATCGAACGCATCTGGCCGGCTCCTTTTGACTAACCCCTGACGATTCCGCGATTCTACAACCCTTGCCGGGGGCGCGTCAAATGTGCCTGCCTGAAAATCCGTCCTATCCTGTCGCCGCAACCTGCAATTCGTTATTCACGCGGACCACGTTGGCCACGCTTCGCGCGACCGTCTCCGCCTGCGCCTTGCGCTCCGCGTTGCCTACCTGTCCCGAAAGCGTCACCACTCCATTGGTGACGTTCACCGAAACGTTTGTCAGGGTGGAAACCCCCATCTGCTGCGCAAGCCGGGCCTTGACTTCCGTGAGTATCTGCGCGTCCTTGGCCTGCTGTTCCGGAGTCACGTTGGTGCGGCACCCCACCAGTGCCAGCACCAGCAGTATGCAAAATCCCTTCATGCCCGAACGCTCCCGCACGCCGGAGGCCACACCCGCAGTGCGCTATTTTGGGACGTATGCGAACCATCCTCCTGCTGCTGGCTGCTCTCCCCCTCGTGGGCCAGGTGCGCTACCTGGAAGCGAAGAAGCGCTGGGTGCTCGAAACAGCCCGCACCACCTATGCCATGGGCGTGAACGAACTCGGTGGCGTCCAGCACCTGTACTGGGGCGGCCGGCTCACGCGCGACGAAGACCTGCGCCCCGCCCGCAGCGCCAATGCATATGCTTTCGAATCGCGTGAGGGCATGACCAACGAAGAGTATCCCGGCTGGGGAGGCATGCGCTACGCGGAACCCTGCCTCAAGATCACCCTGCCCGACGGCGTGCGCGACCTCGTGCTGAAGTACGTTTCCCACCAGGTGCGCGGCAATACTCTCGACATCCGCCTCAAGGACATCCGCTACGACCTGTTCGTCACCCTGCGCTACACCGTTTTCCCGCGCCACGATATCATCCGCCGGCAAGCCGTCATCGAGAATCGCACCGCGGGTCCGGTGACGCTCGAGAGCGCGCAGTCGGCCGTGTGGTACGTCCCCGTCGGCACAGGGTACCGCCTCAGCTATCTGCATGGCCGCTGGGCCGGTGAAACCCAGCTCGAACGCGAGCCCGTGCACGCCGGCAAGAAGATTCTGGAAAGCCGCCGCGGCAACACCAGCCATCAGGCCAACCCGTGGTTCGCGCTCGACTACATGGGCCGCGCCGGCGAGAACCATGGCCGCGTGTGGTTCGGCGCGCTGGCCTGGAGCGGCAACTGGAAAATTGCCGTCGAGGAAACCTCCAACCGGCAGGTGCGGGTCACCGGCGGCTACAACGATTTCGATTTTTCCTATCCTCTCAAACCCGGCGAAACGCTGGAAACGCCGGCCTTCTACGGGGGCTATACCGACGGCGGCTTCGGCGCCGCATCGCGCCTGATGCACGGGTTCGAGCTCGCCGCCATCCTGCCCCGCCGCGGCCTCCGGCCCGTGCTCTATAACTCCTGGGAAGCCACCACGTTCAAAGTCAACGAAGAAGGCCAGAAGCAGCTCGCCGAGAAAGCCGCCAGGATCGGTGTCGAGCTGTTCGTCATGGACGACGGCTGGTTCGGCAGGCGCGACAACGACCGCGCCGGTCTCGGCGACTGGTTCGTCAACCCGCAGAAATTCCCTCAGGGCCTGAAGGGCCTCATCAGCCACGTCAACTCCCTCGGCATGAAGTTCGGCCTGTGGGTCGAGCCCGAGATGGTCAACCCCGACAGCGACCTTTACCGCGCCCACCCCGACTGGGCCATCCACTTCCCCGGCCGCCCCCGCACCCCCGGCCGCAACCAGCTCATCCTCAATATGGCCCGCAACGACGTGAAGGAATACATCTTCGGCGTCCTCGATAAGCTGCTTACCGAAAACCGGATCGCGTTCATCAAGTGGGACATGAACCGCCACTTCACCGAGCCCGGCTGGCCCGATGTGCCGGTGGCGGCGCAGCGCAAGCTCTGGGTCAACTACGTCAACAACGTCTACGAGATTTTCGACCGGCTGCGCGGCAAACACCCCGCGCTCGAGATCGAATCCTGCTCCGGCGGCGGCGGGCGCATCGACCTCGGCATTCTTCGCCGCGTGGAGCAGGTCTGGACTTCCGACAATACCGAAGCCTTTGACCGCCTCCGCATCCAGGACGGTTTCACCGCCGCCTACGCGCCCAAGGTCATGATGGACTGGGTCACCGACGTGCCCAACATGAACGGCCGCAGCACCCCGCTGAAGTACCGTTTCCTGGTGGCCATGATGGGCTCGCTCGGCATTGGCGCAGATCTCAACCACTGGTCTCCCGCGGATTTCGACGGGTTTG
>JAMCRM010000232.1 GCA_023380575.1 Acidobacteriota bacterium
ACCCGCCGAAAGGCACAACGACAAGCCTGCCCGCGAATCCGCCCGTGAGTCATCCGGGCCCGCCCGCGAACCCGCGGGTCCCGCCCGCGATTCCTCGGCCGGCCGTGAAACCGTGACAGGCGACAGACCGGAGAGGCCCGTAGAGAGATCCGAACAGCGTCCCATGCGGTCTCCCAGGCCCGAAAACGCTCCTGCCGCGGAGAAGAGCGCCGCCGGGGATCCCGAGCGGCCTGAGGTTCAGAACGTTCAGCAGCAGCAGGCGCACCGGCGCAAGCAGGCCGCCGCGGCGGGAGCCAAGAACGGCTCCCCCACCCTTGATCTGGTCGAGTTGAAGGATATGAGCATCCAGAACCTCAACCAGATCGCCAAGGACATGAACATCGCCGGCGCCGCCGGTTTGCGCAAGCAGGAGCTGATTTTCAAGATCCTGCAGGCGCAGGCGGAAAAGAGCGGGCTGATCTTCTCCGAGGGTGTGCTGGAATGCCTTCCCGACGGCTTCGGGTTCCTGCGGGCGCCCGAATACAATTACCTGCCCGGTCCGGACGACGTCTACGTTTCGCCGTCGCAGATCCGGCGGTTCGATTTGCGCACCGGCGATACCATCTCCGGCCAGATCCGCCCGCCCAAGGAGGGCGAGCGCTACTTCGCGCTGATCAAGGTAGATGCCATCAACTTCGAGCCGCCCGAGGAAGCGCGCAACAAGATTTTCTTCGACAACCTGACGCCGCTCTATCCCAACCAGCGCATCAAGCTCGAAACCACGCGCGAGAACTATTCCGGGCGCGTGATGGACCTGTTGACTCCCATCGGCAAGGGGCAGCGCGGCCTGATCGTGTCGCCTCCGCGCACCGGCAAGACCATGCTGCTGCAGTCGATTGCCAACTCCATCACGGCCAATCACCCCACCGTAACCCTGATCGTGCTGCTGATTGACGAGCGGCCCGAGGAAGTCACGGACATGCAGCGCTCCGTGCGCGGTGAAGTCATCAGTTCCACCTTCGACGAGCCCGCCACGCGGCACGTACAAGTGGCCGAGATGGTGATCGAAAAGGCCAAGCGGCTGGTGGAACACAAGCGCGACGTGGTCATCCTGCTGGACTCCATCACGCGCCTGGCACGCGCCTACAATACCATCGTGCCGCCCTCCGGCAAGGTGCTCTCGGGCGGCGTGGATTCGAATGCGCTGCAGCGGCCCAAGCGCTTCTTCGGCGCGGCCCGCAACATCGAGGAAGGCGGCTCGCTCACCATCATTGCCACCGCCCTGATCGATACCGGCAGCCGCATGGACGACGTCATTTTCGAAGAGTTCAAGGGCACCGGCAATATGGAGATTCACCTGGAACGCAAACTGGTGGACAAGCGCGTGTTCCCGGCCATCGACATCAACAAGAGCGGTACCCGCAAGGAAGAGCTGCTGCTGCCCAAGGAGGAACTCAACCGCGTTTGGATCCTCCGCAAGGTGCTGAACCCGCTTTCGCCCGTGGAAACCATGGAGCTGCTGATCGATAAGCTTTCGAAGACGCGCAGCAACACTGAATTCCTGGGCTCCATGAGCGCATAATTCCCCTACGGGCCGGCGACTCCCCCCGGCCCGTAGTATACTGTCCACTTCCGCTGTAAGAAGGAGTGGACATGCTTCCCGACTATCTTTCCAAAACCTCGCCCAACCCGAAGCGGGCGCCGTGGTACGTCAACACGGCCCCCAGCTACGCGGGCATCTTTCTCTGGGTCGCCTTCTACAAGACCATCGCCCAGGACACTCTTCCGCATGCCGGCCTCGGCGTTTGCATGGCCGGTATCGTGTGGGCAGCGCTGCTCAGCTACGCCCTCTACTATTACGCTCCGGCCATGCTGGGGATGAAGACCGGCTTTCCGCTTTACGTGATCGGCAGTTCCACCTTCGGGACCAGAGGCGGCTACCTGATGCCCGGCCTGCTGATGGGCGCTTTGCAGGTGGGCTGGCTGGCGGTGGGCACGTTCGTGGTCACGCAATTCATCCTGAGTGGCTTCGGTTCGACGGCCGCCCCGGGCAGCCTGCCGTTCATCATCATCGGGGTGATCTGGGGGTACAGCATGGCCTTTATCGGGGTGATGGGAATTCAATACGTGGCGAAACTGGCGCTGTACCTGAACTTTGTTCCGCTGCTGATGATTCTGGTGGTCTTTTACCAGGTCAGCGGCGGGGTTACCAGCTACGCGCCCGAACCTTCCGCTATCAACCCCTTCCTGTCGTTCACCCTGCTGATTCAGATCATCGTCGGGTTTTTCGCCACCGCGGGTGCGGCGGGCGCGGATTTCGGAATGAGCGCCCGCAATGAAAAGGACGTGCGCCGGGGCGGGGTGGTGGGCATAGGGCTGGCGATCATCGTTGCGGCCGGCCTGCCGCTGCTGTCGGTGGCGGGGGCCCGCGTGCTCTTTCCGGATAAGATGGCCTCGTTGACCTTTGACAATGTCATCGCGGCGATCGGTGGTCCCGTGGGCACGGCCATGTTCTTCCTGTTCGCCATCGCCTCCATCGGACCGGCCTGTTTCAGCTCGTTCATAGCCGGCAACAGTTTTTCGACCATGATTCCGGGAGTGAAGCGCATGTCTTCCACCATGGCGGGGATGACCGTGGCGATCGTGCTCGCGGTAACCGGGCTGGCCGCTAACCTGATCGGCTTCTTTACCATCGTGGGCGCTTCTTTCGGTCCCATTTGCGGCGCCATCACGGCCGACTACCTGCTCAGCGGGAAGAAATGGGCCGGCCCGCGCGACGGCATCAACTGGGCCGGATATGGGTCCTGGGCGATTGGCTTCCTGGTGGGCATCCTGCCGTTCCTGCCCATTCCGGAAACCGCCAAAGTCTACGTGCAGCCGGCGGTGGTGTACAGCTATGTGGCCGGGTTTGTGGTGTATATCCTGCTGGCCAAGTCGGGACTGGAGCCCAAAACCGTGGAGATGGCCGCGGCGGCCGGCAGATAAAATACGCGGAGCGGTACGGTATCGAGGAGTGCGTGCGCTGCATCTCGTGGCGCACGCGCTGTGATACAGTAGTAGCTGCCCCGATGCGAAGGGGACCAGGAAGTTATCAATACAGGGTCAAATCTGTTCGACGCGGCCCGGGCGGACAAGCCTCGCTTCTCCGCCCGGCCTCATTCCCGCCTGAATTACAAATATTTGATAAAGAGAACTTCGTTACCCTTCTCGTTATAGAGAAGCTCGTCGGCAAGATTGCGCGAGACCAGGATCCCGAATCCTCCCGGGCGCACGCCCTGTTCCTCCCGAATCTCGACGTGGCGCGCGGGTTGGTCCGGCGGGTTCGCCACCGCTGCGTGTGAAATCGCCTGAAAGGAAAAACCCGGGCCGGGGTCCTGAATGTGGTACATGATCGCGCGCGCGCTTCGCACGCAGGAAATGCGCAGGCGCTTCTGGGGGTCCATGCGGCCGCCGTGCTCGATGGCGTTGAGCAGCAGTTCGCGCAGGGCCATGGCGATATCCTCCCGCATCCCGGGGGGCAGGTCCATTTTCAATTCCCGAAGGAATTGCACCAAGCGGTCGGCTGCCTGTATTTTGCACCGGACCTGGAAGGTTATCCACTGCGGGCTGGCTGAAATGATTTCGATATCGTCCGCCCACGATTCGGTCTGGAGGGCCTGTCCGATGGCATCGGCTACCGCTGCCGGCGAAAAGGGCTTGCTGAAGAACTGAAAGGCGCGCTCGCGAATGGCGCAGATCACGTTTGCCGGGGCGTGCTCCCCGGTAATCACCACGATTCTGGCGTGGGGCCGCAGGACCCGGATGTGGTGGAGGAGTCCGCTATGATCGTCTCCTGCGAATTTCAGGTCCATGAGGACCAGGTCGAACGCCGTGGCCTGCAACCGATCCAAGCCTTCGCTGGCTGACGCAGCGCGCTCCAGGCGCAAGCCGTGTTGACTCAGAAAGGGCGCGAGTAGGTGATACGTTTCGGGATCGTCGTCAATAAAGAGAAGGCTTTGCGTTTCCGTCGCGGTTTCCTGCATCTATCCGTTCCGATCTTACACGATCCGGAGAGCAGGGCGACAAAACCACGGCGGGGCGGCACGCCGTGGCGCCGCCGCCGGGAGAATGCGCTAAACTAGACGCCCACCAATTTGCGGCCGTGGCTCCACAGTTCGGTTGCGTCTTCCACGATCTTACGGCCTTCCTGGTAAATGTTTTGCGCCCTTGCAATGATGTCCTTGCTTTTTTCCGCCAGATCGCCGGAGTGGTCGCTGAACTTCCGGGTAACGTCTTTGGCGGAGGACCACCGGTCCCTCTTTCTCGATCTTGAGATGGCAAATCCAACGCCGATAGCAGCCCCGATTGCGACCCCGAGCCAGATCGTCGTCATGTTGTATTCCTTCGCCTGATTCCGCATCGGACTCATAGCTCCTCCTCCTGTAATTCTACTGGAGGGGTCCCGCCCGCCCCATTGCACCGGGTTGGGGAGCGTGAAAGCAAACACAGGCCGCCGGCCGGCTTCGTGCATTAACCCACAACCGGCGAGGCCCGGGCAGCCGCCGTGCTATTATGGAATCTCAGCCCTGAATTGGTGAAACGGCCTTTATTTAATTGTGTTTAGCGATATCGCAAAGCTCATCGACCACACTCTTCTGAAAGCGGAAGCCACTCGCGAGGAGATCCTTCGCGTTTGCGGGGAAGCCCGGCAGTACGGCTTTGCGAGCGTGTGCGTCAATCCCTACTGGGTGCCCCTGGCGGCGCGGGAACTGGCCGGTTCCGGCGTGCGGGTGTGCACGGTGGCGGGCTTCCCCCTGGGCGCTACATCCACGGCTGCCAAGGTGGCCGAAGCCGAGGCGGCTGTTCGGGCTGGCGCGCAGGAAATCGACATGGTTCTCAATGTGGGCGCTCTGCGGTCGGGCCGCCACGACGTGGCCGGCTCCGATATACGGTGCGTGGCGGAGGCCTGTCACCGCGGCGGCGCGATTCTGAAGGTGATCCTTGAAACCGCTCTGCTTGACGATGAGCAGAAGACGGCTGCCTGCCTGCTGGCAAAGGCCGCCGGCGCAGACTTCGTGAAGACCTCCACCGGCTTTGCATCCGGCGGAGCCACGGCCCGGGATGTCGCGCTCATGCGCCGGACCGTGGGCCCCGCCATGGGGGTGAAGGCGGCCGGCGGCATCCGCACTTACGAAGACCTGAAAGAGATGACCGAGGCGGGCGCCAATCGCATTGGCGCCAGCGCCAGCGTTAAAATCATCGAAACGGCGAGCCAGGCCAAAGCCTGAGCCCCGGCCGGGAGCTTATGCAAGCCACAAGCAGAGCGGCGGTCCGTTTTCGCGCGCGTTCCGAGCTGCTGGATTTCCTGTTGGAAGTGTCCACCGCGACGTCGCAGACGCTCGATCTGGAGAGCCTGCTGGTCAATCTCGCCGATATTATCGGGAAGGTTATCCACTCCGATCTTCTCGCTATCCTGCTCTATAACGAGAAGCGGCGCGATCTGCGCATCCGCTACGCCGTGGGCCATCGCGAGGAGATCGTGCGCAACGTGGCGCTGGCGCTGGGGGAGGGCATCACCGGAACGGCAGCGGCCCTGAGGGAGCCGGTCCTGGTTGGCGACGTGCGTTCAGATAGCGCGGGTCCGA
>JAMCRM010000233.1 GCA_023380575.1 Acidobacteriota bacterium
CCGTTGAATCGCCCCTGGCGGCGTACAGTACCTACTTACTAGTACGTTTAATATCGCCGCTTAATAGTTCGTGATTGCTTTTGTATTCGCCGGGCGCATACAATCGCTTGCAAGGAACTCTTCGCATAACTCGGTCGTTATCGTCCGTGCGGCGGCAACACCATTTGGAGGCCCAAGTTGGCTTGGAGAAAGACGTTCATTGTTGGATTTGCAGTTTTGGCGGCGGCACAGGTCGTTTGGGGAGGCTTCATAGCGCGTCCTCTGCCGATTAGTAACCTGAATTACGCTGCCGGCGCCGACCGCAGCAACATCGCATTCGGCGTAGACGACCCGTACGGGTTGAGCGTTGAACCGACGTTCAATGGGGACGATTTCGTCGTGCCGGACGGCGTTACCGTGATCACCTCGTTCACAACCTGGTCTGTCGCTTCGATATGGGGAGAGGCGCTGGGCAACGAATTCGACAGCGTATCCCTCTATATGCGCCACGGCACGAGCGGTCCGATGATTCAGGTGGCGGCGGGAACCCCCGACACGTTCTTCGATTTCTCCGACCCGGCACTGGTGAGAGATAGCAATCCGAACATCAGCCACGTGTGGACGACCTACCGCGGCGGATCGGATTATGAGAGCACGGGGACTGAAGGAGCTTATTTCCCCATCTGGCGAAACACGTTCAGCAATTTGTACTTCCACGTCACCCCCGGCGAAACCATTCAGTTCTCGGTCTGGGGCTTCAACAGCGTGAATCCGGATCCTTCCACGTATTACGGCTATTGGTACAACCACTTTTCGAATGCGCTCGAAAGCGGCGTCTCCAATTACGGTGCCGATAACAGATATCTCATCTTCGATTGGGCTGACACATCCGGCGTTGCGCACGCGGTCAATCCCCTCAGCGAACATTGGTGGGACAAAGGCGCGGACATGAATTTCATCGCCACAGATCTGTCCACGCCCGAACCGGGTACCCTGGCCCTCTTCGGTTTGGGGTTCGCCGCTTTGGCGCTGGCGCGCCGCCGCAAGTTGTCGCG
The DNA here is from genome assembly GCA_023380575.1 of Acidobacteriota bacterium. The sequence goes on from JAMCRM010000233.1 coordinate 1,035, forward strand.
CTAAGAAAAATTCCCGCGTGGTGAGCTAATCTGGTCCTGGGCAAACCAGCCCCTGGGGCCTTGACTTTTTTCGGGCGGCGCCACCGCAAACCGCCGGCCTGTGTTTGGACCGTGGAGACCGAATGGATTTGAAAGCAGGCGTAAACACGGAATTGCTCGCTCCTTACGGCGGTCCGCTCGTGGATCTCAGGACGGGACCCGAAGAGCGTGGCGAGCTGGCGCGTTTGGCGTATGAACTGCCCTCGATACAGGTATCGCCGCGCATCATGTGCGATCTCGAACTGCTGGCAACCGGCGCGTTCTCTCCGCTCGGCCGCTTCATGGGCCGCGCGGATTACCTTTCCGTGTTGCAGCGGATGAGACTGGCCGACGGCACGCTGTTCCCGATCCCGATCACGCTGCACGCGGCGGATCTGAACGGCATCCGTCCCGGCCGGGAAATCGCGCTGCGAAGCCCCAAAAACAATGTACTCGCCTGGATGCGCGTGGAGGAAATCTACGAGCGCGAGCCGGATGAGGAGGCGCGGCAGGTCTGCGGCACAACCAGCGACGAACACCCGTTCGTCGCCGAGATGCGCCACTGGGGCCGCTGGTGCCTGAGCGGACCTCTCAAGGTCATCGAACTGCCTCCTCACTACGAGCATCGTGCCCTGCTCCGCACTCCCGCGGAAGTCCGGGCCCTGCTCGCCGCCATGGGAAATCCCCGTGTGGTCGCGTTTCAAACCTCCAAACCGATGCACCGCGCCGAGGAGGAGCTGACCAAGCAGGCCGCGGCCGAAGCGGGCGCGACGTTGCTGATCCACCCGGTGGTCGGCCTGGCCAAGCCGGGCGACATGGAACACTACACCCGCGTGCGCACCTATGAGGTCCTGGTAGAGAACTATTACGATCCGAGCCGGACCGCGCTGAACCTGCTGCCGCTCGCAACGCGAATGGCAGGGCCGCGCGAGGCCGTGTGGCACTCCATCATCCAGCGCAACTACGGCGCCAGTTACCTGATAGCCGGCCGCGATCACGCCGGGGCCGGCCTCGACTCCAGCGGCCGTCCTTTCTACGATCCATACGCCGCCCGGGACGCAATGGCGCGCCACAGCCGGGAGACCGGCGTCCGTGTGCTGACCTGCGAGGAGCAGCCGCCGGAGGAATCCACGCGGCCGGAGATGGCGGAGATCCTGGCGGATGCCTGCCCGCCGCGCTGGAAACAGGGCTTCTGCATCTGGTTCACCGGCCTGCCAAGCGCGGGCAAAAGCACCGTGGCGGAGATCCTCACCGTGATGCTGATGGGCAAGGGCCGGCAGGTCACAGTGCTGGATGGCGATGTCGTCCGCACGCACCTGTCCAAAGGCCTCGGCTTCTCGCGCGAAGATCGCGACACGAACATCCTGCGAATCGGCTTCGTCGCGGCCGAAATCGTCAAGCACCGCGGGGCCACCATCTGCGCCGCGGTGAGCCCGTACAGCGCTACCCGCAACCGGGTGCGCGGAATGGTCGGCGATGGATTCATCGAAGTGTTCGTCGATACGCCGGTCGCAGTCTGCGAGAAGCGCGATGTGAAGGGCTTCTACGCGCGGGCCCGCGCGGGCGAACTCAAAGGTTTCACTGGTGTGGACGATCCCTACGAGCCGCCGCAGAATCCTGAAGTCGTGCTCGACACGGTGAATCATACGCCGGAGGATAA
>JAMCRM010000234.1 GCA_023380575.1 Acidobacteriota bacterium
AGGCCGCCGGTGAGCGCGGCCATGCGTCTGGTCAGGGTGCGGACCATTTCGGAGAGGCGCGACTGGGCCAGCCATTCGCGGTTGGCGAGGAGCAGCGGCGGGGTGAGGTCCAGTTGGCGGGCAGCGAGGGCCAGGGCGAGGTCGAAGGTCCGGTTGTGGGAGATTTCGGCCATGAGGTCGGCGAACCACTCGCCGCGGCGGCCGGGCACCGGCAGTGCGGCGGCGGCGTTGCCGGAAACCTGAGTCTGCAGGGAGCGGAGCAGACCGATGGTGTCGGCGGCGCTACCGAGCCCGCCCAGGGCAATGGCCGCAATAGCCCGAGGGTGGTGCGGGGCTGCGAGAACGGCGGCCAGGGCGCGGGGAACGTCGAAGGGCAGCAGCAGGAGGTCGCAATCCGGGCCCGAGGCGGGTGTGGCAAGCGGCGCGAGCCACGTGGAGCCGCCGACGGTGTCACCGATTTCGCCGGCGAGGCGCGCGGATTCGCTATCTTCCAGGAAGCCGACCCGCAGGGGCCAATGCCACCGGCGGCCCGGCCACATGGCGGGGGCGGCGAGACTGACGGCGTCGGCGGCGCGCCACAACTGTTCCAGGACCCATAGCGGGCTGAGGCGGGTATCCAACAACTCTGCCTGCACAGGCAGCGGGCGGTGGTGGAGGGCGAACTCGTCCCAGGCATCGGCGGCGGTGGCAGCCGGGAGCGGCCATCCTTGCGGCGGGATGTAGGCGGTCCAGGGGAGAAGCCCGCCATTTTCGAAATGAATCTCTTCCAGACGTGCGGTCAGTTCGGCGGCGGCGCTGTGGGAATTGGCGCGGCGCCAGGAGCCCCCCTGCAGTACCCCGAGTGCAGCCAGCGCGCGGGCAAAACGCTCAGGCGCCTGGTCCAGCCCCCACGGGCCGAACGCATTGCGATTCATGCTCTCAAGCGTAAGGGCATCGCAGGAGGCCGTCAATAAAAAAACGCCGGAACGTTGCTCGCGTCCCGGCGTCCTGGTTGTTAACTCTGAGGGTCAGCGCGCGGCCAGCAGGGCGCGCAAGCGGCGGGCGCGCTCGGGAGCCCGCAGTTGGCGGAGCGCTTTGGCTTCGATCTGCCGGATGCGCTCGCGGGTGACATCGAACTCCTGCCCGATTTCCTCGAGGGTGTGCTCGCGCTCGCAGCCGATGCCGAAGCGCATGCGGATCACCTTCTCCTCCTTGGGCGAGAGGGTCTTGAGGATGCCGGCGGTCTCGTCGCGAACGTTGGATTCGATGACGGCGTCCACCGGAGAACCGACCCAGCGGTCCTCGATCAGGTCGCCCAGCGCGGATTCACCGTCGCGGCCCACCGGGGTTTCGAGCGATACCGGGTCGCGGGAGATGGTCTTCAGCTTCTGCACCTTCTCCACCGGAATTTCCATGCGCCGGCCGATTTCGTCGTTGGTCGGGGTGCGGCCGAGTTCCTTTTCCAATTCACGGGTGGCGCGCAGGAACTTGTTCATGCTTTCGTTCATGTGCACCGGGATGCGAATGGTACGGGACTGGTCGGCGATGGCGCGGGTAATGGCCTGCCGGATCCACCAGGTGGCGTAAGTGGAGAACTTGTAGCCGCGGCGGTATTCGAACTTATCGGCGGCGCGCATCAGGCCGATGTTGCCCTCCTGGATCAGGTCCAGCAGGTGCAGGCCGCGGTTGACGTACTTCTTGGCCACCGAGACCACCAGGCGGAGGTTGGCTTCGACCAGGTCCTTCTTGGCCCGTTCGGCCTCCTGCTCGCCGTGGCGGATGACGGTGAGGGTGTGTCTGAGCTCGCCGATGCTGGCGGCGGCGGCGGTTTCGCGCTTGCGGATTTCCCGCCTGAGTTCGCGCAGCCTGGCCTGTTGCAGAGGGCCGCTGCGCGGGTCGATCTTGCGGACTTCGTTATCGAGGTGGCCGAGCTCCTCTACGGCGCGCTCGATTTCCTTGGCGAATTCCTTCCATTTGTGGGGGCGGAAGGGAATATTCCGGATGGCCAGCGAGGTTTCCACGCGCGCGCGGTTCAGTTTGCCGCAGAGTCTTTTGCGCGCCTTCTTGTTGGTGATGGCGGTGGTTTCCAGCTTTTCGGAAAGCTGCTGCATTTTGCGGTGGGCCACACCGACATCGGTAAACAGCTTGTGCAAATCGGCGCGCTTTTTCAGGTCGGCGGGGGTGCCCTCTTCCACATCGCCGATATCCACGAGGCTATCCAGCTCGATGGCGCCTTTTTTCAACTGCTCGGTCAACTCGACTACCGCATGCTGCACCAGAGGGGACCGGCTGATGGCTTTCTGCATGCGGATTTTGCCCCGTTCCATGCGCCGCGCCAGGTCCACTTCACCCTCGCGGGTCAGCAGCGGCACGGCACCCATTTCCCGAAGATAGACGCGCACCGGATCATCGGTGTAGATCGACTCCTCCACCGGTTGAGGGTGCAGGAATTCGTCATGCGTCTCGTCAAAAAACTTGGGTTCCTCATCGAAGTTGAGACCCAAGGACTCGGGAGTGTCATTCAAAAACTGATCTTCGAATTGATCCACCTAAGACTCACCTCCCCCGTAGAACAAACCCATGACGGTGCCGGGATGCCTTGCTGTTCGGGGTACTCGTAACAGATGCTGTCTTCGATTGCTGATCGAACCGGAAGACAAGGAAGCCGCCCTTCCTCCTCCGGGGCATTTCGACTGATGATACCATCAATCCCCAGAAAAGTTAAGTTCTAATGTTCAAGATGTCCAGGGAAAGGTTTTGGTTACAAAGAATTGCGCGGCGCGTGATGACTTTTTCCACATGCTGTGAAACACGTTTCAGGCGGTGCCGCGGGGGGTCAATTTGGTCAACTCGTTAAGGAAGGCCTGCTCGTCCTGGAAGTCGCGGTAAACGGAGGCGAAACGAACGTAGGCGATTTTATCCAGCTCTTTGAGGCGGGCCATCAGGAATTCCCCTATGGCGGAAGTGGCGATCTCGCGGTCGGGGGAATCGGTGACGCGGGCTTCGACGGAATCGACGATTTCGGAGAGGCGGCCCATGCTGACCGGTCTTTTTTCGCACGCTTTGATGAGGCCGTTGAGGACCTTCTGGCGGTCGAATTTTTCGCGGCGGCCGTCCTTTTTGATGACCATGTAAGGTACTTCGTCGATGCGCTCGTAAGTGGTGAAGCGGCGTTCGCAGCCGAGGCACTGGCGGCGGCGGCGGACGGCCTC
>JAMCRM010000235.1 GCA_023380575.1 Acidobacteriota bacterium
GGATCTCGTCGTCTTCGATCCGGACCGCATTCAGGACACCGCCACCTTCGCCAAGCCGCTTTCCTTTCCGGTAGGAATCGGCTATGTGCTGGTGAACGGCAAAATCGTAGTGGACGGGGGGCAATCCACGGCGGAATTGCCCGGCCGGGTGCTGCGCGGCGCCGCTCTCAAATAAATGGAGCCGCCTAGAAAAGCAGCTTCAGCCCAACGAAGATTCTGCGTTCCTCCTGTCCTGTCTGTGTCGCGGTGACCTGTCCGAAAAGCGCATTTGCCGGGGCCATGTTCGGCGCATCGAAGTTCGGGTGATTCAACGCTCCTTCGGCTTCGCCGCGCAGTTGCAGAGTGAAATGTTCGGCCATCCGGAAGTTTTTGTGCACCGAAAGATCGAGCACGTTGATGCCGGCGGCCCGCACGCTGGAAATGCGGCTCGGAAAATAGCGGATATTGTTCGCAAGTTGCATCTGCGAACTTCGTTCGAAACCGTCCGTGTTGAACCAACGCTGTAGAGACCGCTGATCGGCCGGCAATGCGATCTGGCTGAATTCGCCCGTGTAGATCACGTTGCCGAAATCCAGGGGCGGACCGCTTTGCATCTGAAATACCGTCTGGAGATTCCATCCGCCGATGATGTGGTTCAGGGGTCCACGCAGCGAAGACAGGTACGGACGTCCCGCTCCGAAGGGCAGTTCGTAAATGGAAGTGAGCGTGACGCGGTGCGGGCGGTCAAGATTCGAAACCACGTGTTCGGGGCGGGAAGCGCCGGCATTCAAATAGGCCAGCGCCTCCATCGTCTTCGACCACGTGTAATTGGCCTGGAACTGCAAGCCCCTATGGAACCGGCGCTCCACGCGCACCGTGAGAGCGTTGTACCAGGAGGATGCGGCCGCCGCCCCGGCCGTAAGATCCGTGAATTGCGGAAGCGGCCTCAGCAGTTGAGCCACCGTCGTGTTTGCCGTGTTGAAAAACGTGCTGCCCTGAAAACCGTCGATACCAAGGAATGGATTGGTCACGCGCGCGGAGAGAAGGTCGATGGTGGCCTGGTCCCGCACCGGCGAAGTGCTCAGATACTGCCTCGGAACGGGGTTGTAATTGGTGCTCGTGCGCAGGCGCAGAGAGCGCGAACCCAGGTAGCCGATTTCGACGACGGTCCGGTCGAGAGGCTGGAATTGGAGCGAATAGCTCCAACGCTCCGAGTACGGTCTTCTTCCATCGGTGTTGTAAAAGCCCGGTGACCGGCCCAGGTAAGTCTTCAGCCCGCCGGCGGCGCCGAGAGGCTGCTCCACGCCGAACGGCAGCGGGTTCGAGATGGAGGCCGCGTAAGTGATGCCGTTGTCCAGGGTCGGAACGATGTTGGTGCGCTGATTGAAGCCCGGCTGAGCGACGTCGATGAACTCAGAGCCCAGCAACCCGAAGAACATGCCGAATCCGCCGCGCATCACCACACGCGGCAATACCTGATAGGCGAAGCCGAAACGCGGCATGAACGCGGGCCAGTAAGCGTCGCGGATGCCCCGCGGATTTCCATTGATCCCGGTGAATGTCAGGCCTCCGATGGTGCGGAACTGATCGGCCGGTATTTGCGGAATCGGATGCTTGGCATAATTTGCCTGGGCCTGGTCCTGGATCGGATTGACCGTCTGAAAGTCGAACTGGCGCGAGTCGCGGTTATAGCGCTCCGTGGCCTGGGCCTCATATTCCCAGCGCAAGCCGAGGTTCAGCGTCAGTTTCCGGGTGATGCGCCAGTCATCCTGCACAAAGGTGGAATAGAATCCGCCCGATTGCGCGCGGGAACTGTTCAGATCGACGTATCCACTGGTCGGAATGCCGAAGAGGAAACTGGCCAGCCCCTGTCCGACGGGTGCGGCAGGCGAGTTGTCCACAGGCCCTTTCGTGTATGCGGTGTCGAAGTTCATGCGCGGGGAGACGTTGCTGTAGGTCTGGCTATTGTCCAGCGGCAGGCGCAGGTCCGCGCCGAATTTGATGCTGTGATTTCCCCGGCTCCAGTTCAGGACGGTGAGCAGGCTGTGGGAATAGTCGGTCTGGGTGAAACCACCTGGGTTGCCGAGTTGCAGGGTGTTGCCGATCATGATCTGGGGAAACGAGATCGCGGAGTTGGGAAGGGTGTTGATGAGGCTGGACGGGAAGCCGAATTCGGAAAGGTCCCATCCAATGTTGGCGAAGGTTTCCGTGTCGCGGAAATAGGTGAACCCGTAACGCACATTGAGTACCTTGTCCGGCGAGAGCACCCACACGTTATCGATGGCGATGCCGCGGTGCGGCCGTTCGCGAAAGCGCCCGCGCACGTCGCTGTCGGGGATGATCTCATCAAAGTTGCCCTTGAAGTCGGAATGGGAATAGCGCACGAACATGCGATGTTTTTCGCTGAAGTTGTGGTCCACGCGCATCACCGGCTGATACAGGTTTTGGGTCTCCATCCGGCTGCGCGAATAGTTTTGGAGACCGTCGCGGGTGCCGGCGGTATTCGGCTCGGGAAAATACTTGAGGATATGGAGCGCCATCGGGTCGATGCGGCTGGCAGGAATGATATTGCCCGGAAGCGGCAGGCGGGAATAGCGGGAATTGCCGGCCGCTTTTGTGGTCATGGGATCGTAAATCTGGTATTGCGAACCGAGGCCCAGCAACGCCGAAAAGTCGCCAGTCCGCTCGGGAAGCGTCGGCACGGAGAACTGGCCTTGTACCGGGCGGTTGCGGTTGTGCTGCTGATAGCCGAACATCCAGAAAGTCCGGTTCTTGCCGTTATAGATTCCGGGAATGACGAGCGGACCGCCGACCGCGGCGGTATAACGAAGCCAGCGCACCGAAGGCGTGTTGGCCTTGATCTTCTCGGGCGTAACCGGCCCGGTAGTGGGATCGAAAATGAACCGATCGGTGAAAAAGTTGCGGGTCATCATGGGTCCGCTCGAAACGAAAGCGCCGACGGTGCCGTGCAGCGCGTTCGTTCCCGATTTCAGGCTGACGTTGATAGAGCCGGCGCGCGCATGGCCGATGGCGGCGTCATAGCTGGCCGTGTCGATTTTGACTTCCTGAACCATATCCGGCGGAGGCACGAAGGAAGTGTTGCCGCCGCTGGAATTATTGCTGACGCCGTCCACGTTGAAGTCGGTCACGCCGCCTCCGGCGAGGCTGACATTCGAGGCTTGCACGACGTTCCAGGGGCCATCGAATGGAAGCGCCGTCAGAATGCTCGCGGGCGACATCGCATACAACGTGCTGACGCTTCCGCCGCGTAGCGGCAAATCGGCGAACTGACGCCGGTCGAGCACCTGTCCGACGGTGCCGGTCGTGGCCTCCAGCACCGGAGCGGATGTGGTTACTTCGACCACCTCCGTGACATTGCCGAGTTCGAGCCGGATATCGATCTGGAGGCGGTCGCCGATCCGCAGGTCGATGCCCGAGCGCGTCCATGTTTTGAACCCGGCCATCTCGACGCTGAGGCGGTAAGCGCCGGTGAGCAGATAGGGCGCTTCATAGCTGCCCTGGCTGTTGCTGACAGCGGTGGCCACCACGTTCGTTTCCACGTGGGTGATGCGCACGGTGGCATTGGGAATAACGGCGCCGGTGCTGTCGGTGATCTGTCCGACAATACTGCCGCGCGGGTCCTGCGCCAAACCGGGCCACAGGCAGAGAAACAGCGTAACGAACAGGTATCTTCGTGACATATGGGTGTACAAGATTCCCATTAGATCACAAAGGAATTGCGGTGCGAGCCGATCTCCCAATACATTGAGCGCGAAATTTCGAGCTGAGGGGTTTCGTCAGGCGATAGCGTCGAACGCCCTCCCGGGATTGTCCCACAGCAACTGCCGCGCCCAGCCAGGTTTCAGGCGCGGCAGGAAATCCGTATAAATATATGCGTAACTCCGATATTCGCCGCCGTGCGGCTCGCCTACCCGGTACCAGCCCGAGTCCTGCGAAATCAGCGTGCGGCCGAGCAGCCCCCTGGATGCCATGAACTGCACGCATTCGAGGTGCCACGCCGCGGACTTCTCCCGAATGCCGTCGAACTCCACCCAGGCGCCGGCTTGCGCCACTTTCTCATGAATAGCGTGGTCCTTTTCGTTTTGCGCGTGCACCCAGATGAATCTCGACGCCGGGACCTTCGCGGCCGCGACGATTTCGAGCTCCTCCAGGGCGGCGGCGCCGTTGCCGGTGTGGGATGCGATCGGCAAGCCGGTTTCGCGCGAAGCCATGGCCGCCGCGCGCACGAGTTTGCGGTCCAGTTCATCCAGAGGGCCGCGGTTCACGCCGGTTTTGATGAAGCGCGGCTTGAGGCCGTCCACACCGTTCCGGAACTCAGCAATCCAGCGCTTCGCGAGTTGCCCGGCGGATTCCTGGCGAGCGAACGGCGGCACGAATTTGTGATCGGCCGCGCCGTAGATGCCGGTATTGGTCCGGATATCCATGCCGGCCGCATCGGCCAATCGCGCCAGCAGTTTCGCGTCGCGCCCCAGGTAATTCGGAGTGCATTCGTGAAAGCGCACGCAGCCCAGACGCCGCACCTCCTCCAGCTTCGGCTTGGCGGCGCGGAACACCTCTTCGGCATCGTAGCGGCCGGAGCCGGTGAAATCCACCATGATGTGCTCGTGCACCAGCACGCTGGGCTCTGTCTTCAGGAAGGCGGCGGCAGCCACGGCGGCAAACTCGCGCCGGGTCGGATTACCCGAGTTTCTCGAGGACGGCATCGGCGACCTCTTGGGTGCTGCTCTGCCCGCCAAGGTCGGGCGTGCGCACCCTCTCTTCGGCCAGTACCGCGGCTACGGCGCGTTCCACGTCGCGGGCCGCTTCGGTCATTTCCAGATGGTCCAGCATCATGGAAGCGCTCAGGATCGTAGCCAGCGGGTTCACGACACCTTTTCCGGCGATGTCCGGCGCCGAGCCGTGCACCGGCTCGAACATGGAAGGGAACCGCCGCGAAGGATCCAGATTGGCGCTTGGAGCCAGGCCCATGCTGCCGACAATAATGGCGGAGATATCGCTCAGGATATCGCCGAACAGGTTGGAGCCGACCACCACGTCGAAGCTCTCGGGGCGGCGAATGAAATTCATGGCGGCGGCGTCCACCAGCAGGGATTCAGTCTCGATGCCGGGGAAGTCCGCGCTGACAGCTTCGAACGTGCGGTCCCAAAGCACCATGCTGAAGCCCTGTGCGTTCGATTTCGTCACCGAAGTGACGCGCTTCTTTTTGCCGCGCTTGACCGCGAGTTCGAAAGCGAACCGGATGATGCGCTCCACGCCCCTGCGCGTGAATACGGAGGTCTGAATGGCGACCTCCTCGGGCTGATGGCTGTAGACGAAGCCGCCCACCTGCGCGTATTCGCCTTCGGTATTCTCCCGCACTACGACGAGATCGATCTCTCCGCCCTTGCGTTCCGCCAGCGGCGACTGCACTCCAGGATAGAGGAACGCCGGCCGCACATTGGCATACTGATCGAAGCCGCGGCGGATAGGCAGCAGCAGCCCGTTCAGCGTAGTGTGGTCAGGGATCTCGGGGTGGCCCACCGCGCCCAAAAAGATGGCGTCGCATTGTTGCAGCAGATCCACCGCTCCCGACGGCATCATCTTGCCCCAGCGGAAGTAATGCTGCGAGCCCCAATCGAAATCCTGGAAAGCAAAACTTACGTCGTACTTATGGGCGATCTTCTCGAGCACGCGCTTGCCCTGGGGGATGACTTCCGGCCCGACACCGTCGCCCGCGATGACCGCGATCGTGAATGTCTTCATGTCCTTAAACTGTAACAGGTTCAGTTTGGGCGGAGGCCGTGAAGTAGGCGCAATCAGGATGGTGGAAGACCAGGGCGCTCACGCTCGCCTCCGGTTCCATCATCATTCCCTCCGTGAGACTGACGCCGATCCCGTCCGGGTTCAGCAGTTTCCAGATCCCGTGCTGGTCGTCGAGGTTCGGGCAGGCCGGATAGCCGAAACTGTAGCGTTTGCCCCGGTAGCGCGAGGTGAAGCGCTCGTGCATGGTCATGGTCGGGGGATCGGGGAAGCCCGGATGCGGCGGTGCAGCCACTCGGCGCAGCCTTCGGCGGTTTCGAGCGCGAGCGCCTGAATCCCGTGCGCGTTGAAATAAAGGCCCGCCTGCTTCCATTCCTCCGATTTTTCGCGGATGCCCGCGCCGGCGGTCGCGACGAACAAGGCAAGGTGGTCGCGGACGCCGTTTTCCGGTTCCAGAATGTAATCGCTCAGGCACAGGCCGTTCTCCCGCGGCTGGCGGCCGAAGCGGAAGGTGTGGATGGGGCTGGCGCCGCCGGGCGCGAACAGGTGAATGGCGTTGCCTTCCCGCTCGGCTTCGAAAAACTGCCAGACGACCCTCACTTTCATGAAGCGCGCCGCCTCCTTTTTGAGCTCTTCCACCTGATGGTAGAGTTCCAGAGCCTTGGGGTCGTGGTCCGCCAGGTTCTTCTCGAAATTCCCTTTGTAGCCGAAATGGCGGCCGTACAGCATGAACGGGTTGATATAGCTCCAGACCTCGGCCAACTGCGGGACGTCGCGCAGTTTGCGGTCGAGATACGGAGCGGCCGGTATGGGCATGTCCGTCCTGACCTTCCCGCTGCGCGCCTCCGACGGCGCGGGCACCGGTTCCTCCGGTTGCGCTTCGGTGGCTGCCGCCCCGGTCCAGGTATTGGCGTTGACCACGGCTTCGCGCTGCGCCGGATCCATGAGGCGGTTCATCAGACTCAGCCCCGTCATGGCGTCCTTGGCGTAGCACACGGCCTCGCCGTAGCCGGGCGCGATTTTGTTGCGCGTGAACTTTTCCGAGAGGGCTGCGCCGCCGACGAGCAGGGGCGCGTGAATGCCGGCCTCCTTCAGGTCTCCCGCCGTGAGCACCATCTGCTGCGCGCTCTTCACCAGCAGCCCGGAAAGCCCTATCGCGTCCGGCGCGTGCTCCCGGCAGGCCTGGATGAGCGTTTCGGGCGGAATCTTGATCCCCAGGTTAATGACGTTGTATCCGTTATTGGAGAGAATGATTTCCACCAGGTTCTTGCCGATGTCGTGGACGTCGCCTTTTACGGTGGCCAGGATCACCTTGCCGCGCGCGGCGGTGTCGGCCTTTTCCATGAACTGCTCCAGGTGGTTCACGGCAGCCTTCATGGCTTCGGCCGATTGCAGCACCTCCGCCACAATGAGTTCGTTGTTGTTAAACATCCGCCCCACCTCCGCCATGCCGGACATGAGCGGGCCGTTGATGATATCGAGCGGCGCGGCGCCTTCGGCGCGCTTGCGGTCCAGGTCGGCAACGAGACCGTCCGTGGCGCCTTCGATGATGTAATTGGCCAGACGCCGGTCGAGCGGCAGGTCCTCCGTTTTTTGCTTTACTTTCTTGCCGGCTTTGCGGAAATGTTCCGTGATTGCGGCGATATGGAACTGGTTGATGCCGGTTTTCTGTTCGGGCGTCTGCCGGCGCCAGTCGTCGGGAGCCGTCCTCAACTCCTCCCGGTCCGCTTCGGCCGGCGGGGTGTTGAAGAGCAGGTTCTCGGCCAGGCGGCGCTCCTCTTCCGGAATCAGCGCGAAGCGTTCGAGCTTCTCGGCATTCACGATTGCCAAGTCCAGGCCCGCCTTCGTGCAGTAATAAAGAAAGACCGAGTTCACCACCTCGCGCGCCGCCGCGGGCAGCCCGAAGGAGATGTTGGATATGCCCAGAATCGTTTTGATGTACGGGATCTTTTCGCGAATCAGCCGGATGGCTTCGATGGTTTCGACCGCGGCTCCGATGTAATTGGCGTCGCCGGTGGCGCAGGGGAACACCAGCGGGTCGATGACGATATCTTCCGGGCGGGTGCCGTACTTTTCCGTCAGGAGCGCGACCGAGCGCTCGGCCACCGCCAGTTTCCGCTCGCGCGTGAAGGCCTGGGCCTGCACCTTGTCCTCGTCGATGCAGCCGGCCACGAGCGCTGCCCCGTAGGCCTTGGCGACGGGGCAGGTGCGCGCGAACTTTTCCTCGCCGTCCTCCAGGTTTACGGAGTTGATGAGGCTCTTTCCCTGGCAGTACTGGAGTGACAGTTCCACCGCCGCGGGGTCGGTGGTGTCGATCATGACCGGCACTTTAATTTTCCGGATCAGCTTGTCGTAGAAGGGGGGAATGTCTCCGAGTTCCTCGCGGTCCGTGCTTTGCAGGCAGACGTCCAC
>JAMCRM010000236.1:0-409 GCA_023380575.1 Acidobacteriota bacterium
GCACCCGCTGGGACTGGCGGTAGTGGGCGGACTGCTGTTTTCGCAGCTTGTAACGCTCTACCTGACCCCCGTGGTGTATACGTACATGGAGGCCATGGCGGCGCGGTGGCGCAACCGCGGGAAGGGCGCCACGGTACCCGCCACGGAATGCCTGGCGGGGGGGATTTCGCACACCGGCGATTAGCGCCTGCGCGCATAATGGAATCGCATGGCGAATTACATCTGCACGGCATGTGGGGTGGAATTCGGAGATAGCGAAAGGCCGCCGGAAGCCTGTCCGATCTGCGAGGACGAACGGCAATTCGTGAACTGGCAAGGGCAGCAGTGGACCACCATGGGGCAACTGCGCCACGATTACGCCAATCAGGTCCGCGCCGAGGGGCCGGGGCTGACCGGCATCGGCACGGAA
>JAMCRM010000236.1:419-10070 GCA_023380575.1 Acidobacteriota bacterium
TGGGACGCCATCAGCCTGATCGATGGCGCCACCGTCTCGGCCGTGCAGGACCGTGGGGGACTGGCGGCCATCGCCATCTCGCACCCGCATTTCTACGCCGCCATGGTGGAGTGGAGCCGCGCCTTCGGGGGCGTGCCCATCTACCTCCACGCCGACGACCGCCGCTGGGTGATGCATGAGGATCCCGCCATCGCGTACTGGAGCGGAGAAACGCATTCGGTGGGGCGCGGGCTGACGCTGGTGCGCTGCGGCGGCCATTTTGCCGGCAGCAGCGTGCTCTATTGGGCGGCGGGCGCGAAAGGCAAGGGCGCGCTGCTGGTGGGGGACACTCTTCAGGTGACCCAGGACCGGCGCTGGGTCAGCTTCGTGTACAGCTACCCGAATTTCATCCCGGTGAACGCGCAAACCGCCCGCCACATCGTGCAGGCCGTGGAACCGTACCGCTTCGAGCAGATCTACGGCGGCTGGTTCGGGCGCAATATCCCGGCCGGCGCAAAGCCTGCGCTGGCGCGCTCCCTGGACCGCTATCTGGAAGCAATCGGGGCTCTTACGTTCCAGGCCTGAAGGGCCGCTGTGCTATCCTGACAGTGGTAGACACGCCTTGAAAGTCGGTTTCGTAAGCCTGGGTTGCCCCAAAAATCTGGTGGATAGCGAGGTCATGATGGGCCAGCTCGTGTCCCGGGGGCACGAACTGACGCCAGACCCCGGCCAAGCCGACGTGCTGGTGGTGAACACCTGCAGCTTCATCGACCCCGCCAAAAAAGAATCCATCGATACCATCCTGGAGATGGCCGAGTACAAGAGGACCGGCCGCGCCAAGCGCCTGATTGTGGCAGGATGCCTGGTGGAGCGGTACCGCGGGGAGATCCGCAAGGACCTGCCGGAAGTGGACGCGGTGGTGGGCACCAATGAACTGGACCGCATCGTGGGCCTGTGCGAAGATTGGGCCACTGACGCGCCCCAAGCCGAAGCGGCGCCTTACCTCTACCACGACCTGACCCCGCGCGTGCTGGCCACGCCACGCCACGCCGCATACATCAAGATCGCCGAAGGCTGTGACCACCCCTGTACGTTCTGCGTAATCCCCCAGTATCGCGGCAAATTCCGCAGCCGCCGCTTCGAATCGGTGGTGGCGGAGGCCACGCGACTATTTGGCATGGGGGTGCGGGAAATCAACCTGATCGGGCAGGACACCACCTGTTTCGGGGAAGACCTGGGAATCCGCGATGGCTTGGCGGCGCTGCTGGCACGCCTGGCCGCCATCGAGACGCCGCACGAAAAATGGGTGCGCTTCCTCTACGCCTATCCCAACAAGGTGACCCAGAAACTGCTGGACACCGTGGCCGAACACAAGGCGCTGGTCAAGTACATCGATGTGCCGCTGCAGCACGCCGGCGCCGGGGTGCTCAAACGCATGAAACGCGGCGCGAGCGGGGATATCTTTCTCAAGCTCGTGGAGCGTATCCGGCGGACCATCCCGGGAGTGGCCATCCGCACCAGCTTCATCGTGGGTTTCCCGGGTGAAACCGAGCGCGACTTTGAGGAGTTGTGCGATTTCGTACAGGCGGCGGAGTTCGACCGGCTGGGGGTGTTCTCCTACTCGGACGAGGATTCGAGCGCCAGCTTCGCGCTGGACGGGAAGGTGGACGGCCGCACCGTCTACAATCGTAAGAGGCGCCTTATGGCGCTGCAGCGCAAGATCTCCAAGGCAAAGAACCGCAAGCTTTTAGGCCGGGAAATTCCCGTCCTGGTGGAAGGCGTGTCAGGGGAGACGGACCTGCTGTGGGAAGCGCGCATGGCCACCCAGGCGCCCGAAATCGACGGAGTGACCCTGATCAACGATGTGGAGGGAGGCGAACCCCGCTCCGGAGAGATCCGCATGTTGCGCGTGACCGAAACGCACGACTACGACGTGGTCGGTACGCTGTTGGCGGCGTCGGAAAGCGAAATGCGGCGGCAAGCCGTGACCGCCCCGGTTCTGATCAACATCAACCCGGTCCCTGGCCCCCGTCCCCCGTCCCCCGTCTTATGAAGTGTCCTATCTGCAGGAAAAAAGATGTCGCTCCGGGCGATCCGGAATTCCCCTTCTGCAGCGAGCGCTGCCGTATCATCGACCTGGGGAACTGGGCATCCGGCAAGTACGTCATTTCCACCCCCATCCAGCAGTCCGATAAGGAAACGAAAACGGAAGAAGATGAGGAATAGGCTGGCAGAGCCCATCGCCACGTGGTTTGGATGCGGCTACTCTCCGGCGGCGCCCGGCACGGTGGGATCGGCGGCGGCAGTGGCCATTGCATGGGCGCTACTGCGGTATGCCGGCTGGCGTCCGCTGTGGTTCGCCGGACTGGCGGTGGCGGTCTCGCTGCCGGGGATATGGGCCGCCAGCGAGACGGCGCGTCAACGCAAAATCGAAGATCCCGGTCTGGTGGTGGTAGACGAGGTGGTGGGACAGTGGTTGGCCCTGGCCGGAGCGGCCACCCTGAACTGGAAAACGCTGGCGGCAGGTTTCCTGCTGTTTCGTCTCTTCGACATCTGGAAGCCGTGGCCGGTACGGCAGATGGAAAGGCTGCCCGGAGGCACGGGGATCGTCGCCGACGATCTCATGGCCGGGCTCTACGCGGCACTTGTGTTATTTCTGATGGGGTGCTTCAATCTTTATTGACTATGGCGATGCGGAAATCATCCGACGGACGGCCGCAAATTGTGCAAGTTACACCCGTGGCGGCCATTGCCGGAGGTGAGTTTCAGATCCGTGGCAAAGGATTTCAAAAAGCGGAGCGGCCCCGCGCCAGCATCGGGGACGTCAGCGCCCCCGTGGTGATCGGCTCGGATTCCTTCATGGTGGTGCGCGTACCCGAAGGCGCTTCGGCCGGAGAACTGGTGGTGGAAAGCGGCGATCTGGCCAGCGAAACCTGGACCTGCGACGTAGGCCTTCCCGTCGCGGATAACCTGCATCCCGTGGCCAATCCCGCCGTAGATAGCATGGGCAACATCTTCACCACCTTCAGCGGTTCGCGCGGCCAGAAGGTCCCCGTAGCTGTTTACAAGATCGACTTGAATTTCAACATCAAGCCGTTCCTGAACGACCTCATGAACGCCACGGGCCTGGCGTTCGACCGGGAAGGAACTCTGTACGTGTCCAGCCGTTTCGACGGGATCGTCTACGAAGTTTCCCCCACCGGCAACATGCAGGTGTACGTGGAAGGCATGGGGATTGCCACGGGCATGGCGTTTGACGGCGAAGAGAACCTGTATGTGGGCGACCGCGGCAGCAGCGGCACGGGCACCATATTCAAAATCGCCCGCAACAAGCAGATTTTCGTGTTCGCCACGCTGGAACCCTCCATCGCGGCCTATCATCTGGCGTTCGGTCCGGACGGCTATCTCTACGTCACGGGACCTACCACCTCCAGCTTCGACTCGGTCTATCGCGTCTCCCACGCCGGCGAAGTGGAGGTCTTCTATCGCGGCCTGGGGCGGCCGCAGGGCATGGCTTTCGACGAAGAGGGCCGGCTCTACGTGGCGGCGTCCATGGCCGGGCGCAAGGGCGTGGTGCGCATCACGCCGGACCGGGAGGCGGAATTGTTCCTTTCCGGGCCGGGCATTGTGGGGCTTGCCTTCACCCCCTCGCGCTCCCTGGTGGTGGCTACCACCAACGCGCTCTACCGCGTGGACGTGGGAATCAAAGGTCTTCCTCTTTTCTAAACCGTGAATGCCGAAATTATTGCAGTAGGGTCCGAACTGCTGACACCGCAACGGATCGACACCAATTCACTTTTCCTCACCGAACAACTGAACGGGCTCGGCGTGGAAGTTACTACTAAATGTGTCGTAGGAGATGACCGGAACCGCCTGGCAGATGCCGTGAGGGGCGCCGTGTCGCGCTCCCCGATCGTGGTGCTATCGGGGGGACTGGGACCGACCGAGGACGATGTCACGCGGGAAGCCGTGGCGCTGGCGTTCGACCGCAAGCTGGTCTTCCATCCCGAGATCGCCCAAATGCTGGAGCAGCGCTTTGCGCAGGCGGGGCGCAAGATGGCCGAGGTCAACAAGCGCCAAGCTTTCATCCTGGAGGGCGCCGAGATCCTGCCCAATGACCGGGGCACCGCGCCCGGTCAGTGGATCGACGAAGGGGACTCCTCCGTCATGCTGCTGCCAGGGCCGCCGCACGAACTGAAAGCCATGTTCCTGCGGCAGTGCCTGGGGCGCCTGGAGCGCCGCGTGCCGAAACAGGCCATCCATACCCTGGTGCTGCGGGTGGCGGGGATGGCGGAGAGCGACCTCGACCAGCTCATTTCCCCGGTTTACAAAAAGTACGACAACCCGGCGACCACCATCCTGGCGGCGGCCGGGGACATCCAGATCCACTTGCGGGCGCACTCGGCGACCGAAGCGGAAGCCGCCGCGCTGGTGGCGGAGGTGGCCGGTCCCATCAGCCTGCTGGTGGGGGATCGCATCTACTCGCGCAACGGCGATCCGCTGGAAGTAGTAGTGGGAGACCTGCTAAAACGCCAGCACGCTACCGTGGCGGTGGCCGAAAGCTGCACCGGAGGGTTGCTGGGCGAGCGCCTCACTTCCGTGGCGGGCAGTTCGGAGTACTTCGTGGGCGGGTTTATCACCTATACCAACGCCATGAAACGGGAATGGCTGGGAGTGAGCGAACAGACCCTGGAAGAATTCGGACCGGTGAGCCGTGAAACCGCCGAAGCCATGGCGGTAGGGGCGCGGCGGCGCACCAACGCGACCTATGCGCTGGCCATCACGGGCCTTGCGGGTCCGGATGGCGGCACCGCAACGGCTCCGGTGGGCACGGTGTATGTGGCGGTTGCGGACCTGGCCGGCTGCGACGTGAAGCACCGGGTGATGCTGGGGGACCGCAATCGCGTGCGCTCCTTCGCCGCGCAAATGGCGCTGGACGTCCTGCGCCGGAGAGTTTTGTGGGGCGGCGCGCTGTCCGGCCCCACTGTTTAGAACTTAATTACAGCGGTACCGCCGCCACAGGACCAGACCGCAGAGTCCGCTCCCCAGCAGCAGCATCGAAATCGGCTCGGGAACCGTCGGGTCCGTCAACGAATCCATGGCGAAATTGACATACTGGCTGCCCTGTGCGGCGTTCGTGTTGCTGAACCAAAAGTACATCGGGTCGGCTGCATTCGTGACGAGGTCCGTATTCAGGCGCGCAGGCGGGGTGCTGGTTGAGGTCAGCAAGGCCGGGGTTTCACCCGGAGCCACCTTCTGCGCCAATACGGGTGGGACTACGACCCCGGGTGGATTTCCTACTTCGCGTCGCGCCAGTTATAGCCCACGCCGATATCGGCCACCAGGGGCACCTCCAGCCGATGCACCTGTTCCATTTCCTGCTTCACCATGGCGGCCAGGGCGGGCACCTCTTCGGGCGGAGCTTCGAAAACGAGTTCGTCATGGACCTGCAGGAGCATGGCGCCATCATAGCCGCCCAGTTCGCGCTGGATACGCACCATGGCCAGTTTGACCAGGTCCGCGGCGGTCCCCTGCAGCGGCGAATTCACCGCCGTGCGCTCGGCAAAGCCGCGCGCGTTGGGATTTCGCGAGTTGATATCCGGGATAGGACGCTCGCGGCCAAACAGCGTTCGCGTTACCCCCGTACGGCGTACTTCGGCAATAGTGGCGTCAATAAAACGCTTCACGCCGGCATAGCGCTCGAAATAATTACGAATGTAGTTTTGAGCTTCGCTCTGGGGAATTCCCAGTTGCGCCGACAGGCCGAAGGGGCTGATTCCATAGACGATTCCGAAGTTGACGGCCTTGGCGCTGCGGCGCGCTTCGGGCGTGACCAGCAGGGGCGGGATGCCCAGCACCTCGGCGGCGGTGCGGGTGTGAATGTCTTCGCCGTTGCGGAAAGCCTCCACTAGCACGGCATCCTTGGACATGTGGGCCAGCAGCCGCAGTTCGATCTGGGAGTAGTCCGCCACTACCAGTTTCCAGCCCGCGCGCGGAACGAAAGCGGCGCGGATCTCGCGCCCGAGTTCGGTGCGGATGGGAATGTTCTGCAGGTTGGGATTGGAGGAAGACAGGCGGCCCGTCGCGGCGCCGGTCTGGTTGAAGCTGGTGTGGAGCCGGCCATCGGCCGGGTCGATGAGGGCCGGCAGAGCATCCACATAAGTCCCTTTCAGCTTGGTAAGCTGCCGGTACTCCAGCACCTTGGCAACAATCACATGCTCCGCCGCCAGTTCCTCCAGCACATCCGCGGCGGTGGAGACCACCTTCCCCTTGCCGTACTTGACCGGAGCGGGAAGCTTCAGATCCTCGAAAAGCACGCGGCCGAGCTGTTGGGGGGAACTGATATTGAACGGCCTGCCCGCCAGCGCGTGAATGTCGGCGGTGAGCCGGGCAATATCGCGCTCCATCAGTTCCGACAAGCGTCGTAATTCAACCGGATCGATGCGGATGCCAGTCTCTTCCATGCAGGCCAGCACGGCCGCCAGGGGGAGTTCGATCTCATCATAAAGCCGCCGCAATCCGCGCTCGTCGATGGCCGGGTAGAGGTGGGACCACAACTCCAGCGCGGCGTCGGCGTGCTGTTCGGCGGCGGCGCCGAGCTTGCGGTCGAAGCGGCGCACGGTCTGCTCGGCGAGCGTGCAGCCGGAAGGGTCCGCATCCAGCAGGAACGCGTAGAGCATCACGTCGTGAGCGAAGCCGGCAGCCTTGAAGCCCAACTTGTGGAGGGTCATCAGCGCGGATTTCACGTCGCAGGCGATCTTGGGCCGCTGGGCGTCTTCTAGCAGGCAGCGGAGGCGTTCGATGAGCGGCCCGGTGAAGGCGCGAGCCTCGCCGGGCTCCCACGCCAAGGCGATGGCGTCCAACGGAAATTCACCCTCCCCGGAACGCGAGATGGCCACCGCCACGGGCGCATCCGGAGGGATGGCAGCGAGCCATGCGTCCACCGCCTCGGGGCTTGAAAAAGCCTGGTAATCTCGTTGGCGGGTGTCCTCGGCGGGCCCCAGTTCGCGGATCAGGCTGTGAAATTCCAGCTCTTTGTAGACGGAACGAAGGGCGTCCACGTCGGCTTCGCGGGCGCGCAGGTCTTCCAGGGCAAATTCAACGGGAATGGTGCAATCGAGCAGGGCGAGGCGTTTGCTCATGCGGATCCGTTCGGCGTTGTTCTGCAGGCTCTCCCGGTACATCTTGCGTTCGACTTCGGCGGCGCGCTCGAGGGCGGCTTCCACGGAGCCGAAGCGCTCGATCAACTGAATGGCGCCCTTATCCCCGATGCCCGGCGCGCCGGGGATGTTGTCGATGGCGTCGCCCTTAAGGGCCAACAGGTCGGCCACGTTTTCCGGCGGCACGCCCATGAAGTCCTTGACCTTGGCGGGGTCGTAGAGCAGGTCTTCTTTGACGGGATCGAGCATGGAAATGTGGGGCGTGACCAGTTGCAGCATGTCTTTGTCGCTCGAAACGATGACGATTTCCATGCCGGAGGCTTCGGCGCGGCGGGCGATGGCGCCGATGACGTCATCCGCCTCGAAACCCGGGTATTCGAGAATGGGAATGCGCATGGCTTCCAGGATGCGGCGCACGTGGGGGATCTGCTCGCCCAGGTCGGGCGGCATTTCCGCCCGGTTGGCCTTGTATTCGGCAAACTCCTCCATGCGGTTCACCGGAGCTCCGCTTTCAAACACGGCGGCGATGAACTCGGGCTTGTGGGCCTTGGCGAGCCGGCGCAGCATGTTGTTGAAAATGTAGACCGCCTCGGTGGACAGGCCCGTGGAGGTGCGCATGGGCGGAGCACCGGAGCGGGCGCGGGCATGATAGGCGCGGAAGATAAAGCCGAAGGAATCGATGAGAAACAGTTTGGGAGCAGGCACTGGCCTCATCATACAAAAGAGCACGGCAGGGTGGGGTGTTTGCGCTACAGCGTTGCCCCTGGTGTTGCGGAAAAGCCACATTCTGCAGAATTAACATCCTTTATTGTGTGTGAGTTAGCGTTGGATTGAAGATTGCACGAGGATTTTCCGAGAATGCAATTCGAAACCACCGTTCAACGCCCGGTCGAGACGCGGGGCGTGGGACTCCACAGTGGCGTACCGGTTTCCATACGGATTTTACCGGCACCCGTGTCCACGGGAATCGTCTTTGTGCGGACGGACCTGGACCGCTTCGAGGTCCCGGCAAGCTGGCGCCATGTGGCGCGCGTAAGCTACGCCACCAGCCTGATGCGGCAGGGCGTCCTGATCTCCACCACGGAGCACCTGCTGAGCGTGTTCTATAGCATGGGGATCGATAACGCCTACGTGGAGATCGACAACCTGGAAGTGCCCATTCTGGACGGCAGCGGCGGTCCCTTTGTGGACCTGATCCGGGAAGCCGGAATCCGGCAGTACCGGCGCAAGCGCCGATACCTGCGCGTGCGGCGCCCGGTCATGGTGGAAGATAAAGGCAAGCGCATCTCGATTCTGCCCGCGGACAGTTTTCGCCTGACCTGTGAAATCGATTTCCAACACCCGCTGGTGGGCAAACAGGGCGTTGAGTTGGAGGTTACCCCGGAGCGCTACGCGGCCGAAATCGCCCCGGCGCGGACGTTCGGCTTCGAATACGAACTGGACCAGATGCGCAACATGGGGCTAATCCGCGGAGCATCCCTGGAAAATGCGGTGTGCTTCACGCGGGACGGCGTGCTAAATGAGGAAGGGATGCGCTTTCCGGACGAGTGCTGCCGGCACAAGGCGCTGGACCTGATCGGGGACCTAGCGCTGTTGGGCCGTCCGCTGCTGGGGCATGTCATCGCGGAGCGGGCGGGCCACGCCATGCACGCGGCCCTGGTAGCGCGCATCATGTCGGACCCGACGCTTTACGAAACCCTAACTTTCGAGCAGTTGGCTTCGCGGGTGGCGGAAAGCCTAGTGGGCTGAGCGGGCGCTTATTCGATCTTGAGGAATTCGAGTTTGCGCTCCTTGCCGCCTGTGGGCAGCACGTAGAGCGTGTCTTTATCCCGGAAGATCTTCAGGTCGTCACCCTCTTTCACATCGGCCAGCGGCTTCTTCTCCACCTGGCCGGAATAGGTTTTGCCGGAGCTCTTGAAGTAATAAGTCCAGATCTTGCGGTGGTGTTTTTCGACGCCATCCGGCACCATGGCTCCCGATCCGCCGATGGCCGCACTGCTTCGATAACGCGTGGTCTCGTACTCCTCTTCCGACTGCTGGATTTTCACTACGTGGCCGTCCTGCCAGGGACGTTGTTTCGCGGCCTGCAGTCCGGCACAGAAGACCATCATGGAAAAAGCGGCTGCTAAAGTGAACGTGCGCATTCAGGATCCTCCTGTCTGAAGCCAGACGCACGCGCCTACTCATGGGTTTCCGGGTTGCACGAATTTTTTCCTGCTCTGTTACGGCCGCTCCCCCTTGGGATTTTGAAGCGGCGTGGTGATTCTCAAGAAGTCGAGTTTGCGTTCCTTGCCGTCCGCGGGCAACACATAGAGAATGTCTTTGCGCTGGAAGATCTTCACCTGGTCGCCTTCCTCAATACCGGGCAAAGCTTTCTTTTCCACATTGCCGGAATAGACCTTATCAGCGCTCTTGAAGTAATAGTTCCAGAGGGTTCGGTGGTGCTTCTCAAATCCATCCGGTGTCAGGGTGCCGCTGACGCCGATAGGCTGGTCGCTTCGCCACTTTACGA
>JAMCRM010000237.1 GCA_023380575.1 Acidobacteriota bacterium
CCGGAGATGAATTGACCTGCGTGCCGCCGCTAAAGGTCACCGTGCAGGCTCCGCTGCCGCCGCTGCCGCCAGAGCCAATCGCAATCGCGGAAACGTAGCTGTAGACCGGCGCTCCAGATGCCCCAACCGTGACATTGCGGTCCACTGTTACGGTTTGACCGTTGACGATGCTCACTGTATCGCCATCACCGGGAACTCCCTGCGGAGTCCAGCCGGTCGCCACACTCCAGTTGCACGGAGAACCGGAGCAATTTGAGGTATACCCCGCGGGCCACAAAGACGCGGTGCCCAACAGCATCAGAAATATTCCGCGAATCACATCTGCTCCAGGAAATAGAATCAGGTCGAGGAGGTGCGATCTCGAGAGCGAGGTCAGGTCGGCCGTGATGCAATATACCTCAAGTCAAAGGTAACGGGATTTACGCCGTGTTCCGCACTAGTACGGAAGCGCACACCTGGAAGGAACTGAAATCAAGCTGATCCGGGTTCCTGTGCCTTAATGGACTGTTTCAGAATCTCCGGGAAGGCGCTTCCGTCTCCCTCCACCGGTATTCCCGCAATCCGTCCACGGCTGTCCAGGTGGGGTGATAGCGCCCGTAAGTGTCACGGTCCTTCATGTCCCCCCAACTTCCATCCGGGTTCTGAGTGGAAAGCAGATAAGCTATTCCCGATTGAATCAACGGATCGGCTTTCGTCATTCCGAAAGAGCGCAGCGTATCGAGAAATTCCCCGGTCATCTCGGGGTCCCTGGCGGCGAGGGGCTCAAACATGGTCGCCTTCAGATACGCGAACTCGTCCGGCAGGGATTTCGGGGAGAGCCGGTACACGCTGTACTGGTTCAGCGTGTAGACCGTATGGGTGATCGCGTAAACGATGTTGTAGAACTCGGGGTTGGCGCCGTTTTCCCACGTGCGGTAGGGGCGCATCACGGGAAGCCAGCGGATCACATCGGGATAATGCGCGCCCAGCATCACGCCGTAGGCATCTCCGGAATACGATGTAATCAGGGCGTCGCACCAGACATCGTAGCGGCTCTGCATTTTCAACGGCGCGCCGCATTTCTTGCAGTCCCTGGCGCCGCGCGGGTTGTAGCGGCCGCAGCGCGCGCATTGGTCGGGCACATCCGACGGCGGGGGCTCGCGTTTGGGGTCGAAGGAAAGAAAATCCTGTACGGTAAAGCGGGCGGCGGCACGGCGGATTTGCTTCTTCATGGCGTCGTCGCGCGCGCCGAGGCCGTCGGCCGCATAGCTCGCGAAGGCGTAAGCCACTGTCGTATCGACGTCTGCGCCAGAGGGCAGAGCGGGATGCAGCCGCCGCCAGACGAGCGCCCGCTCGTGGCCCATACTCCACGCCGTCTGTCTCAGGCCGGGATCTTTCGAAGTCATCGCGATGCTGTCCAGGCACCAGAGCAGGTCATGGCCCCACTCGTCAAAGTGCTTGGGATCGACAGCCATGCGATAGATAAATCGCAGGCCGCGCTGAACGGCCTGGTTCCGGTCGGCCTCCGTAAACGGGGCTCCGGCCCAGAGCGGCCGGCCGCGTGACGGCTCCAGGGAAAGGATCGCCGCACCGGCAAGCGCGACCAGCAAGGCCGCCGCCGCGGCTTTCTTTACAGTACCTGCAGGATCAGGCATTTCAAATAGTGAGTTTCGGGGACGGTGAGAAGAATGGGATGGTCCTGGCTTTGCGTGCGCCGCTCGAGCACCCGCAAGCGCCGTCCGGCGTCCAGCGAGGCCTGCGCCACCACTTCCAAAAGCATGGCCTCGCTCATGTGGTGCGAACAGGAGCAGGTGACCAGCACCCCTCCGGGTCCCAGCAGGCGTAAGGCGCGCAGGTTGATTTCCTTGTAGCCGCGCGCCGCAGCCTCCAGGTTGCCGCGCGATTTGGCAAATGCGGGCGGGTCCAGCACAACCGTGGAAAACTGCCGGCGCGCCGCGGCGTACGCGGCCAGCAACTCGAAGGCGTCCGCCCGCCGGAACTCCACATTGGCGATGCCGTTCTCCTCCCCGTTCCGCCGGGCCGTGGCGAGCGCGCCATCGGAGCTGTCCACCGCTTCCACGGTCTCGCATTTCGAAGCGAGGTGCAGCGCGAATCCACCAGTCGAGGTGAAGCAGTCCAGAGCGTTGCCGCTGGCATAGCGCGCGGCGGCAACATAGTTTTCCCTTTGATCGAGGAAGATTCCGGTCTTCTGGCCTCCCAGCAGGTCAGCATACAGACGCAGTGCGTTCATCCGGATGGGCACCGCCCGCGGGATCTCACCAGCAAGGACCAGGTTCTCCAGAGGCAACTGCTCCCGCAACCGCACCGGAGCGTCATTGCGGGCCACAATGCCAAGCGGTGCAAACCGTTCCTCCAGGCACGAGACGATGACATCCCTGGCGCGATCCATTCCCTGGCTGAGCGTTTGGACCACAAGGTAGCCGCCGTAACGGTCGACAATCAGGGCGGGCAGCAGGTCGGCTTCCCCGAAAACGACGCGGTACGCGTCGGTGTCCCGCACGACGAAATTACGGAATTCGTGGGCGGCGGCAATCCGGCAGGCGAAAAACTCGCGCCCGGCCTCTTCAACCCGGCTCGATAGCATACGGAGCGTGATCTGCGAGGCCGAACTGAAATGGGCTGTCCCGAGGGAACGCCCCTTCTCATCGTTTACCTTGACCACGGCCCCGGCTTCAGCGGCGCCGCGGCCGACTACATCGCTAGAGAAAATCCAGGGGTGGCCGGAGGCAATCCGGCCGGCTGCCTTCCGGTTGACTTTGACTTCGATCACCGCATCGCCTGAAGCCGGGCGATCCGGTCCGCGGTGGACGGGTGAGTGGAGAACAGTTTCATGAGACTCTCCCCGGTGAACGGCTTGATGATAAACATGTGCGCCGTGGCGGGCGCGGCATCCATCGGGCTCCG
>JAMCRM010000238.1 GCA_023380575.1 Acidobacteriota bacterium
CGTTGGGCGTCTGCGCCGGTGATGAATGCGCTCAGCGATATGTACCACCCCTGCCAGCCGCTCGCGAGCCTGGCGGAGGGCTCGCGCCACGGCGTCGGGTCCCGTGCCGCCCGCCAGGTTGCGGGATTTCATCCCCTCCCGCGGATCGAGCAACCGGGCCATCTCCGGTGTAAACTCGGGCGCAAACGCCTGCAACTCCTCCGGTTTCCAATCGGCCGGCTTGCGGCCCGCGCGCACGCTTTCGAGCACCAGCCTGCCGGCAATCTGGTGCGCGCGATGGAACGGCGTGCCCGCGCGCGCCAATGCCTCGGCGAGGTCGGTGGCCACCACCCAGCTATCCTCCGCCGCGGCCAAAGGCACCGCCGGATTGAGGCGCGCCGTCTCCACCACCACGCGCATCATCTCCAGCGACCCGCACAACTGCCCGGCGGCCTCGAACAGCGGCTCCTTGTCCTCCTGCATATCGCGGTTGTACGTCATCGGCAGACCCTTCATGGTCACGAACAGCGACGTCAGGCAGCCGAATACCCGCCCGCACTTGCCGCGGATCAACTCCAGCGAATCGGGATTCTTCTTCTGCGGCATGAGGCTCGACCCGCTGGTCACCTCGTCGCCCAGTTCCATCCAGCCGAATTCTTCGCCCGAATAAAGGATCCAATCCTCCGCCAGGCGGCTCAGGTGCAACATGGCGGTGGAGGCCGCATAGAGGAAATCCAGCACGAAATCGCGGTCGCCGGAGACATCCATGCTGTTGCCGGTGATGGCGGCGAAACCGAGGTCGCGCGCGATGGCTTCCCGGTCGAAGGGAAATCCGCTGCCGGCCAGCGCCCCCGAGCCCAGCGGCAGCGCGTCGGCGCGGCGGCGTGCCTCGGCGAAGCGCTCCATGTCGCGCGCGAACATCTCGAAATACGCCAGCAGGTAGTGGGGCCACAACACCGCCTGGGCACGGCGGGTGTGGGTGTAACCGGGCGCCACCGCGTCCGGATAGCGTTCCGCCAGGTCCAGCAGCGCGGCCATCACTCCGGCCAGCAGCCCGCGCACGCGGTCGCACTCCTCCCGCACCCAGATGCGGGTGTCCACCGAAACCTGTTCGTTGCGGCTGCGGCCGGTATGGATCTTGTCGGCCACCGCGCCGGCGCGCTCCTTCAGCTTGCGGATCACCAGGGTGTGGACGTCCTCGTCGGTGGCGCCTTCGAAGAAGCGCGGGTCGGCGGCATCGGCGCGAATGGTATCCAGCGCCTCGACCACCGCGCCCCGCTCCTCCGCGCTGAGAATGCCGGCCCGCTCCAATTCACGCGCCCACGCCTGCGAGCCGCGCACGTCCGCATCCAGCAGCCGGCGGTCGAAATGAAGAGAGCCCGAGAAGCGCTCGAAGACCTCCGAGGGTCCCCGCTCAAACCGGCCGCCCCAGAGTTTCATTTCGCCGCAGCCAGCGCCCGAACCTTGATCGGCAGCCCGATCAGGTTGATGAAGCCGAGCGCGTCCTTCTGGTCGTAGCTGGCGCCCATGGTGAAGCTGGCAATATCCAGCGAATACAGCGAGTAGGGCGACTTGCGGCTCAGCGGCTGCACATTGCCTTTGTACAGCCCGAGCACCACTTCGCCGGTGGTCGGTTGGCTCACGGTTTCGAAGAAGGCGTCCAGCGCCTCGCGCAGGGAAGTGAACCAGAAACCGTTGTACACCAGTTCGGCGTAATCGAGAGCCAGCCGCTGCTTGTAGTGCAGCGTATTCTTGTCCAGCGTGAGCGCTTCCAGTTCGCGGATCGCCGCCATGATCAGGGTGCCGCCCGGGGTTTCATAGCAGCCGCGCGATTTCATCCCGACGAAGCGGTTCTCCACCAGGTCGATGCGCCCGACGCCGTGCTCCGCCCCGATGGCGTTCAGCTTTTCCAGCAGGGCGCAGGCGCTCAGCCGCTCGCCGTTGACCGAAACCGGCACGCCGCGTTCCAAGCCGATGGTCACCTGGCCCGGCTGGTCCGGAGCCTGCCGCGGGCTGCGGGTGAGCATCCAGATTTCATCCGGGGCCGCGTTGGCCGGGTCCTCCAGCGCCCCACCCTCGTGCGAAATGTGCCAGATGTTGCGGTCGCGGCTGTAAATCTTTGTCGTGGACGCCGCCACCGGCACGTTGTGTTTGGCGGCGTAGTCGAGGGCGTCCTCGCGCGACACGATGTTCCACTCGCGCCACGGGGCGATGACCCGCAGTTGCGGCGCCAGCGCTTTATAGGTGAGTTCGAAGCGTACCTGGTCGTTGCCCTTCCCGGTGCAGCCGTGCGCCAGCGCGTCGCAGCCGGTGCGCAGCGCCACTTCCACCTGCTTCTTCGCCAGCAGCGGCCGCGCGATGGAGGTTCCCAGCAGGTACTTGTGCTCGTAGACGCCGCCCGAGCGCACCAGTTTCCACAGATACTGGCCGACGAACTCCTCCCGCAGGTCCTCCACATAGACCTCGGACGCTCCCGTTGCCAGGGCCTTCTTCTCCAGGCCCGTGAGCTCATCGCTGCCCTGCCCGATATCGCCGCACACCGCCACCACATCGCAGCCGTAATTTTCCTTCAGCCACGGAATGATGACAGAAGTATCCAGTCCGCCCGAATAAGCGAGCGCCACTTTCTTGGGTTTTTGCATTTGGTGATCTATCCTAACATCATTAACATCAGCGCCTTCTGGGTATGAAGGCGGTTTTCCGCCTGGTCGAACACCACCGACCGCCCGCATTCGATGACGGCGTCGCTGACTTCTTCGTCGCGGTGCGCCGGCAGGCAGTGCATGAATACCGCGTCGGGCCGGGCCAGGGCGAACAGCGCCTCGTTCACCTGGTACGGCTCGAACAGAATCCGGCGTTTGGCGGCCTCGCGTTCCTGCCCCATGCTTGCCCATACGTCCGTATACACCGCGTGGGCGCCGTCCAGGGCCTCGGCCGGGTCGTTGGTCACGCGGATACAGCACCCCGAAGTGGCCGCCAGGCCCTCCGCCTGCGCCACGATCTCCGGGCTGGGCTCGTACCCTTGCGGGGTCGCGATGGCAAAATGTATACCCAGCCGGGTGGCGCTCAGCATGAGCGAATGCGCCACGTTGTTGCCGTCGCCCACGAAAGCCAGCTTGAGGCCGCGCATTTCACCGAAGCTTTCCCGCAGCGTGAGCATGTCCGCCAGCGCCTGGCAGGGGTGGTACATATCGCTGAGCGCATTCATCACCGGCGCAGACGCCCAACGCGCCAGTTCTTCCACCGTGCTCTGCGCGAAGGTGCGGGCCACGATTCCATCCACCCAACGCTCCAGGTTCCGGGCCACATCCTTCAACGGCTCGCGCCCGCCGATGGGACCTTCGCAGAATACCGAGTCGCCGCCCAGTTCCTTGATGCCGATTTCGAAGGTAAGCCGGGTGCGCAGCGAGGGTTTTTCGAACAGCAGGGCGATGGATTTACCCTCCAGCGATCGCGCGTACTCGCGGGGCCGGCGCTTCATCTCCTCCGCAAGCGCAAGCAGACAAAGCACTTCATCGTCCGTCAGATCCAGATCGCGCAACAGATCCGGGCTGGCTGGCCTCACATATGCGCCGCCCACCACGACGCTCCCGGTATTGGCTGTGAATGATTATTCACTCTAATGAATATTTACACACACAGACGCACCACGTCAAGTGAATAACAAATTGTACGGAAAAGCCATTGCTTTCTGACTTTGCGTTAGATATTATCTAACCTGGGGGCAGAAACTTTATGATTTTCTCTACGCCCTGGCTGCTTCCGGAATGTCTCAGCGTCATCTCTGAGGTTAATTCCATTCGGGCACGATTAAAGCACGCCTTGGCCACGCCGCGGCAGTGGCTCGGGATGCTTCGCAGAAACACATTCGCGCGTGCAATCCGCGGCTCCAATGGCATTGAAGGGTACAACGTAACGAAAGACGATGCCATTGCTGCAGTTGATGGCGAAGAGCCCATGGACGCAGAACGCGAGACTTGGGCCGCTATAAGTGGGTATCGAAATGCCCTCACGTATGTTCTCCAATTAGCCACCGACCCGCACTTTCGATACAGCGAAGGATTCATTCGCAGCCTTCACTACATGATGCTGAACTATGACCTGAAGCGGCATCCTGGAACGTGGCGACTTGGGCCTATATACGTCCGCGATAAGCTTAAGCAGGAGACTGTGTACGAAGGGCCGGATGTTGATTCTGTCCCGTCGTTGATGACAGAGTTAATGGACAGCCTGAATGCAGATACCGGCGTGCCCGCAATCGTTCGAGCCGCGATGGGCCACCTCAATCTAGTCATGATCCATCCCTTTTCAGACGGAAATGGACGCATGGCGCGGTGCCTGCAAACGCTGATACTTGCGCGAGAGGGGATCCTGGACCCACGCTTTTGCAGCATTGAAGAATACTTGGGGAGGAACACGAACGAGTATTACGCCATTCTCGCCCACGTCGGTGGTGGAACCTGGCAGCCGCAGAATGATGCTCGCCCGTGGCTGCGGTTTTGCCTGAATGCACACTTTAACCAAGCCACAACGCTCTTGCGCAGAACCAAGGAGATTGAGCGCGTATGGTCGGAATTGGAGGAGATGATTCACGCGCTAGACCTCCCCGAACGCACGATATACGCCCTGTCTGACGCAACCTTTGGGTACAGGATTCGGAACGCAACGTATCGAACGGTTGCCGAAATCAGCGATTCGCTGGCGAGTCGTGATCTCAAAATTCTTGTCGCGAAGGGGCTGTTGGTCCCCACGGGAGAAAAGCGCGGGCGCGTCTATGTGGCATCAGATAAGCTAAAGAGCCTTCGAGAGCGGACAAGGGAACCAAAGCCAGTCTACAAGCCGGTCACTCCACAGCTTTTCCTGCCGGGCATGGGGCCTGCAGCGGTTGAATTTTGACAGCCCCCATCGCGCTTCCCTGCACGGACAGCCACCCGGGGTGCATTGTCTGGATCGGGCTGGGCATTCCCGGCAGGAGATTAAATTTCGCAAGTGGCGGAGATCGGCACGGCTGATCATGACCAAACCTAGCGTTATCAGCAATTTGCGCTCACGCGCTTGCTCTTCTTGCCCATCACCCCGAACAGGACGCCCCGCGCGCGTGAAACGATGGGCGTTGATTTTGCATCCAGAAACTAGAGCTAGAGATAGAATGTCCTCTAGATCTCGGGTGATTCATGGTGGGGAAGATGCGCGCAGTTGCAGTTGCGGTTTGTCTCGGCTCCTTGCTGGCGGCGGCCACGCCGGAACTGGAGCGGGCACGGAAGCTCTACAACTACACCGATTATGACGGTTCCCTGCGGATTCTGTTGCCGCTGGCGCAGAAGGACGCTCAAACCATGCAGTTGATCGGCCGCGACTACTATATGTCGGGGGACTTCAAGAAGGCCACCGAGTGGCTGGAGAAGGCCGTCGCGGCGGAGCCCGGTTCGGCGGCGCACGCCATGTGGCTGGGACGTGCGTACGGGCGGCGCGCCGAAACCTCCAGCCCTTTCACCGCCCCCATTTTTGCGTCCAGGGCGCGGCAGAATTTCGAGCGGTCCGTCCAACTCGACCCGAAGAACCTGGAGGCCATAAACGACCTGTTCGAATACTATCTGGAAGCTCCGGGATTTCTGGGCGGCGGTTATGACAAGGCCGCGCGGCTGGCGCAGCGCATCGCCGGCATCAATGCCGTGGAAGGACACTGGGCCACCGCCAGACTGGCGGAACAACGCAAGGAGTACGGGCACGCCGAGGAGAACCTGCGCCGCGCCACCGAAATGGCCCCTCAATCGGTGGGGCGGCTCATCGACCTGGCCAAATTCCTCGCCAAGCACGGACGCGTGCAGGAAGCCGAGCAAAACCTGCAGCGGGCCGAAACCATCGCGCCCGACAGCCCCAAGCTGATCTACGCCCGCGCGGATTTCTATATCCGCCAGAACCGCAACCTCGACGCCGCGCGAACGTTGTTGCGGCGCTATTTGAATGCCCAGCTCACGCCCGACGATCCACCCCGCTACGAAGCCGAAAAGCTGTTGCGGCAATTGGGCGGCTGATCCGGGCTAGAATCGAAATTCATGAATGCCGGCGAAGCGCTGAAGTTCTCCATACAAGCCTTGCGCGCCAACCCCGTGCGCTCGTTCCTCACCATGCTGGGCATGGTCATCGGCACGGCCTCGGTGATTTTGGTGGTCACCATTTCCCTGACCAGCCGGGACTATATTCTGGAGCAGATTCAGGGGATCGGCTCCAACATGATCTTTGCCTACTATGAAGCCGGTGGAATGTCCAGCGCCAGCTCCGCGGCGGATTTCATCAAGATGGCCGACGTGGAAGCGGTGCGGGAACAGCTTGGCGGCCGCATCATCGCCGCCACCGGCGTCCTCACCAATTACGACCGCATGCTCATCGACGGCAGGGAGCAGGACGTCGCGGTCATCGGCAGCGACCAGGATTACCAGACCGTGCGCAACCTGGTGGTCACCTCCGGCCGTTTCATGGACGCCAGCGACGTGGCCCTGCGGCAGAAGGTGGCGCTGCTCACTGATGAACTGGCCCGCAGGCTTTTCGGCAGCCGCACCGCCGCCATCGGCCGGATCATTAAAGTGCATGGCCTGCAATTCACCGTCATCGGCAGCTTTAAGGAGAAGGTGGAGAGCTTCGGCCAGACCGAGTTGACCCGGGAAACCGTCCTCATCCCCATCAGCGTGATTCGCTATTTCGCCCCGGTGGAGCGCATCGATCCGATGTACGTGCAGGTGCGTTCACCGCAGGACGTGGAATCGGTGACCCGCGTGGTGCGCCAGGTGCTGGAATCGCGGCATCGTCCCGGCGCCCGCTACCGCGTCGAGAACCTCACTGCCATTCTGAATGCCGCCAAGAATATCGCGCTCGTCCTTACCCTGGTGCTGATCATGGTGTCGGCCATCGCGCTGGTGATTTCCGGTATCGGCATCATGAACATCATGCTGGTGACGGTGACGGAGCGCACCCGGGAAATCGGTATCCGGCTGGCTGTGGGCGCCTCGCGCAGCGAGATCCTGCTGCAATTCCTCACCGAAGCGGTGCTGGTCAGCCTCAGCGGAGGCGTGCTGGGGATTCTGGCCGGCGTCGGCCTGCCGCTCAGCGTACAGTTCTTCCTGGACAACCTGCGCATCCCGGTCTCCTGGATCGCCATCGTGGTGGCGTTCGGCGTTTCCGTGATGGTCGGACTGATCTTCGGCATGCTCCCCGCCAGCCGCGCCTCACGTCTGAACCCCACCGAAGCCTTGCGCTACGAGTAACGCCGGAACTACATCACGCCGGCCGGCGGCGCATGGTTCAGGAAGCCGCCATCTCCTTCGGGTCCCAGTGGCACATGCGGCGCTCGAAATAACTCACGTTGCTGAGCAGCGCCGGGCCGGCCGCGCGCAACCCGAATACCGCGTCCTCCACCGACGGCTTGTTGCCCCGGATGGACGCGTAGAACTGCCGGTGGTGCTCCGCGTGGGCGTCCTGCCGGATCGGAAACCGGGTCTCCCGGCTGGCAATCACATTGGCCGGCGTGGCCGGCTTCGCAGGGTATTTCTTGCGGTACTGGCGCATGAATTCCTCCTGCACCGCCTTGGGAAACGTGCCGATGGTGAAGCCCGGCGCGGTCTCGTCCGGCGAGTTCTGGAGCGTGATGCCGGTCATGCTGGTGGTCATGATCCCCTCGCTGCCGGTGAAGCGGAAACCGAACTGCTCCTCCGCCAGCCCGGATTTGAAATTCACCCGCAGCGCCAGCGTGAACTCCGGGTGGGCGTCGGTTTTGGGATAGTCCAGCAGAGCCATCATCACATCGGGCACGTCGCGCCCGTCTTTCCAGTAGCGCAGCCCGCCGGTGGCCATTACCCGCACCGGGCCGATGGAGCCGGTGACGAAGTGCAGCCCGGAAAGCAGGTGGACGAACAGGTCGCCCGCCACGCCCGTGCCGTAATCGCGGTAGTTGCGCCAGCGGAAAAGCCGTATGGGCTCGAAGGGCCGCTTGGGCGCGCTGCCCAGGAACCGGTCCCAGTCGATATTGGCGGGCGAAGCGTCGGGCGGCAGCGAATACTGCCACGCGCCGATGGCGGTGTTGCGGTCGAGCCAGCCCTCCACCATGTTCAGCGTGCCGATGGTCCCGCTGCGGTAGAGTTCCCGCGCCTTGCCATAGACCAGCGAGCTGACGTACTGGCTGCCCACCTGGAACACGCGGTCGCGGCGTTCGGCGGCAGCCGCCACCACCGCCTTGCCGTCCTCCGCTTTCTGGACCATCGGCTTCTCGCAGTAGACGTGTTTGCCCGCGCGCAGCGCTTCCACCGTGATGGGTGCGTGCCAGTGGTCCGGAGTGGCGATGATCACCGCATCCACGTCCTTGCGCGCCAGGACCTCGCGGTAGTCGCGGGTGGTGAAGATTCCTGCTCCCCAGATTTCTCTGGCGCGAGTCAGCCGGCCGTCATAGATATCGCAGACGCCCGCCAGTTCGACGCCTGGGACGGCGATCGCATATCGCGTATCGCCGCTCCCCATGCCACCGACCCCGATGGTCGCAATGCGGATGCGGTCGTTGGCCGCCATGGCGCGTGGGGCCACGCCGGCCGCGGCTGAAAACTCCAGGAAATCCCGTCTGGTCGCTCGCATTTCTCTATTGCGCACACGCCGCGCCACTGCG
>JAMCRM010000239.1 GCA_023380575.1 Acidobacteriota bacterium
CTCAGTAAAAAAGGTCCTTAAAGCCTCTAACCTCGGATCCATCCGGTACTCTTCAGCGGGGCTTCGCTCTACACGATGATGCGTCACGATGGAGGGCAGAGACACCAGCCCCGCGACCATGAGCAGCCCGTTAGACAATATTCTCCTCATCGAAGATACTCCTCGCTGTGAAATTTTGTAGAGCCTGGCGGAAATTTCGCTGGGCTCCCGATCGGAAAGGAAGGGCCTGATGCCAGACCCTTTTGAAAAAGCGGCTTATCAGAACGCTTATGACATGGGTTAAATTATACCAAATTTGGGAAAAAGTTATACCGAATTTGGGTTACGAATCATGCTTATGTACGACTGCTAACAAAACCCGCTCAATTGTGGAAATATCCACCAAACCCGAGCAGCCGTAAAGCACTGGCAGCAGCGTCTCGGGACCGTACTGCCGCCGCAACCGGGCCACGCGTTCCGTGCCGGCCCGGTAGGCGGGCAGATACATACGCCCCAGCAGCGGATGGCGCCCCCACGCGCCGGAAAGTTTGTCGGCGCGCTCCTCCGATACCAGGTAATCGCGGCGCAATACCCGCGCTACTTCGGCCCGGGGCATGCCCTCCTGCCAGGTGAGGTATGAGGACTGGTTTTTGGCGTCGTCCTGCAACAGCGCCAGCAGCACGCCGATCTGCAGGTCTTCATCGGGCAACTGCTCCACTTCCGTGACGCCGTGGGCCATCAGGATGGCATTGTTGGCGATGCCTTCAAACAGCGCCGCCGCGCGCGTGTTCATAGTCAGCACGCTGGCCTCGAACCCCACCTGCCTTCGCGCGTAGAGATTTTGCAGATAGGCGAACGTGGTCACGTGTCCGGGGACTACTTCGTGGCTGATCAGTTGTTCGAACTCCGGCACGGAGATCTGCAGTGAAGCGTTGATTTCGTAGGTGGCTTCGTATTCCGGTTCGCCGTCCGGCCGGCGCGCCCGCCCCAGATAGTTCATGGAGCCTGAAAACAACGCATCCCGAATGGGCAGGAACTGAATGTTGGAGCGCGGCACGGCGGCGAGTGCGGCGGGCAGGTAGGGGATCAGATGGCGCGCGCTCAGGGCGTCAAACAGCGCGATCACCGCCGCGCCCAGGGACCGTACGCTGGCCATGGGGACAAGCCGCGCGCTCCGCCAGCCGTCCACCGCCGCGAGGAGCCCGGCGGCATCCTGCGAGGGGTGCCCCGCGCGGGCCAGCAACTCCGCCACCCGTTCGCGCCGGGCGCGGGGGTCGGAGGGCGAGGGTACCTCGCCCGTGGAGGCCAGCACGCAACGTTCGTAAGGCACCGCATCGCCTTCGCCGAGAATCTCCACGGCCAAGTCCCACATGACCTCGAAGCACTCGGCCAGGCCGCGCAGGTACTCGCCCCGCAAGCCTTCCGCCGCGCGGGCGATGGCTCCCCGGACGTCCACAGCGCCCAAATAAGCCTGAATGGCGGGGCGGTCCGGCTCCCTGGCGGAGACGCCCCCGGATTCGCGTATGCCTGCGGCGGCGCGGTGTGTGTAGGCCTCGGGCAGGGGCTCATCGGAGAACCAGGAATCCGCAATGAAGCGGCCCGTGCCGGAGGCACACATCACGTCGCCGCCCCACAGCGTGTCGATGCCCAGGATGGCATTGCCTGCAAGCTGCTCGAAGGTCATGGCGCTTATCCCTCTTCCCCGTGCCGCAGGGATCGGAACCACACGTACAGGCACAATCCCACGAATAACACCGCGGAGACGGTTTGGGAAACCGGTTCGTTGGCGTAGAAGGGCGTGCGCAGGAGTTCCTCGCGGTAACCCGGCGCCAGACGCAGGGCCGCCCCCAGCACACCGCCAAGGGCGCCCCCGGCCATCAGGCCGGAGGCGATGATCACGCCGCGCTCGCGCATGGAGGCGCCCCGCATCCCGCCGGCCCTTTGGGCGCGGCCGCCAATCCAGTGGGCCAGAAAGCCGCCCACCAGTGCCGGCGTGTTCAGCTCCAGCGGCAGGTACATCCCCAGGGCAAAAATGAGCGCCGGCACGCCCAGCATTTCCATGATGAGGGCGATCATGGCTCCCGCGCCGAACAGCGCCCAGGCTACCGGCTGGCGGCTCATGAAGCCTTCCACCAGCGCCTTCATGATGGAGGCTTGCGGCGATGCCAGCACCGCCCGCATGTCGCCTGGAACGGCCTCCCCGAACTGGAACGCGCGAGCCAGCATCACGCTGGTAAGGCCGGAAGCCGCCGCGGCCGCCACCACACCCAGGAATTTGACCTTTTCCTGCGCGGCGGGAGTGGCACCGAGCCAATATCCCGCCTTCAGGTCGGTGATGGCCTGTCCCGAAACCGACAGCGCCGTGCAGACCATGCCGGCAATGGCCATCACGAAGAACATGCCGGCGGTCCCGGAAAGCCCGAACCGCAGCAGGACCACCGAAGAGATGATGACGGTGAGCATCGTCATGCCGGAAACCGGGTTGCGCGCCGTGGTGGCAATGGCATTGGCCGCCACGGAGGCAAAAAAGAAAGAGAACAGCAGGGCCATGACGAGTCCCGTAATCACCACCGGGAGCGACGCGTTCAGGTTGACGAAAAAGGCGCCTATGGCGAGCGCGCTCAGCACCATGCCGAGCAGGATCGACATAACCGGAATATCGCGGTCCGTGCGCTCCAGCCCGCCTTCCCCATGGCGGAATGCGCGCGCCGCGATGGCGAAGGAGCCCGCCACCACCCGCATGGATTTCAAAATGCCGAAGATGCCGGCGGTGGCGATGGCGCCCACGCCGATGAAGCGCACGTAGCCCAGGAAAATCTGCCCCGCCGTCATCCCGGCAATGGGCACGGTGGCAGGGTATACCGCGGTGTCCGGCAGGTGGCTGCCTACCATCCAGATCAGCGGAACCAGCACGAAATTCGAGAGCACGCCGCCGGCGCACAGGATCATGGAACTGCGCAGACCCATGACGTACCCGAGGCCCAGAATGAACCCGATGGCGTCAAAGCTGAAAGTGATCCTGGCTTTGTCGGCGAGGTTGCGGAACACGGGCAGGAACTGCAGGTCGATCGATTCCTTCCAGACCTGGAAGGTGGTCACGAAGAAGTCGTAGATGCCCGCGATGGCCGTGGCTTCCAGCAGCAGCCTGGCTTGCGACCCGCCTTTCTCTCCGGTCACCAGCACCTCGGTGATCGCCGTGGCCTCGGGATACGGCAGTTTGCCGTGCATGTCGCGTACAAAATAGCGCCGCAGGGGAATCAGAAAGAGTACGCCCAGGCATCCCCCGGCCAGGCAGATGAAAACGGTCTGGACGGGATGGGGATCGAGCTTCAGAATATAGAGCGCCGGAAGCGTAAAGATGGCTCCGGCCACTACCGAACCGGCCACCCCGCCGATGCCCGTTACGATCACGTTTTCGAGCAGCGAGGAGCGCCGCTTATAGAGCCGCGCCAACCCGATGGTCAGGATGGAGATGGGGATGGCCGCCTCCATCACCTGCCCTACTTTGAGCCCCGAATAGGCCGAGGCGATGCTGAAGATCACGCAAAGGAACACGCCCCAGCCCACCGAGCGGGCGGTCAGCTCCGGGACTGCCGCTTTCGCCGGGGTCAGCGGCTGATACTTCTCGCCCGGTGCGAGCGGCTGGTAGGCATTTTCGGGAAGCGAGTTGGCTGCGGAGGTTGGTTGCATGCGGAAAGGACATTGTAGCGGGAAAAAGAAAAGCCCCCACGGCCGGAACCGTGGGGGCGTGATGGGGTAATCGGGTTAGCGGGCGGCCATCAGGGCGCGCAGCCGGCGGGCCCGCTCGGGCGCGCGGAGTTGCCGCAGCGCCTTGGCTTCAATCTGGCGGATGCGCTCGCGCGTGACATCGAATTCCTGGCCGATCTCTTCCAGCGTGTGCTCCCGTTCGCAGCCGATTCCGAAGCGCATGCGGATCACCTTCTCCTCCTTGGGAGACAGGGTCTTCAGAATGCCGGCGGTTTCGTCGCGAACGTTGGATTCGATCACGGCATCCACGGGCGAGCCCACCCAGCGATCCTCGATCAGGTCGCCCAAGGCCGATTCGCCGTCGCGGCCCACAGGCGTTTCCAGCGAAACCGGGTCGCGCGAAATGGTTTTGAGTTTCTGCACCTTCTCCACCGGAATTTCCATCCGGCGGCCGATTTCGTCGTTGGTGGGGGTCCTGCCGAGTTCCTTTTCGAGCTCCCGCGAGGCGCGCAGGAACTTGTTCATGGACTCGTTCATGTGCACCGGGATGCGAATGGTGCGCGACTGGTCCGCGATGGCCCGCGTGATGGCCTGCCGGATCCACCAGGTGGCATACGTCGAAAACTTGTAGCCGCGGCGATATTCGAACTTGTCCGCCGCGCGCATCAGGCCGATGTTGCCTTCCTGAATCAGGTCCAGCAGGTGCAGGCCCCGGTTGACGTACTTTTTGGCAACCGACACTACCAGGCGGAGGTTGGCCTCTACAAGGTCCTTCTTGGCCCGTTCGGCCTCCTGCTCGCCGTGGCGGATCACCGTCATGGTGTGTTTCAGTTCGGGGAGAGTGGCGGCGGCGGCCGTTTCGCGCTTGCGAATCTCGCGCTTGAGCTCGCGCAGCCTCTGCTGCTGTAGGGGACCGGAGCGCGGGTCGATCTTCTTGGCCTCGTTGTCAAGGTGGGTGAGTTCCTCAACCGCCCGCTCAATCTCCTTCGAGAACTCCTTCCATTTGTGCGAACGGAAGGGAATGGCACGGATAGACAACGAGGTTTCCACGCGCGCCCGGTTCAATTTGGCGCACAGCCGCTTGCGGGGCTTCTTGCTGCCGACCGGGGCGGCCTCAAGCTTCTCCGCCAACATCTGCATCTTCTTGTGCGCGGCCGTGACATCCGTAAACAGTTTTGCCAGTTCGCTGCGTTTCTTCAGATCGGCGGGTGTGCCCTCCTCCACATCGCCGACGTCAACGAGACTATCCA
The DNA here is from genome assembly GCA_023380575.1 of Acidobacteriota bacterium. Next base: position 4,938 of record JAMCRM010000239.1, read on the forward strand.
GCTCGATCACGCCTTTGCGCAGTTGCTCGGAAAGCTCCACCACGGCCCTCTGTACCAGCGGGGAACGGCTGATGGCCTTCTGCATTCGCAGCTTGCCCCGTTCCATGCGCCGCGCCAAGTCCACTTCGCCTTCCCGCGTAAGCAGCGGGACCGCTCCCATCTCCCGCAGGTACACCCGTACGGGGTCATCGGTGTAGATGGATTCCTCCACCGGCTGCGGGTGCAGGAAATCCTCGTGTACGGCTTCCGAGTCGAAAAACTTGGCCTCTTCCTCAAAGTTGAGGCCCAAGGACTCGGGATTGTCGCTAAGAAATTGATCTTCGAAATGATCCACTAAGAATCACCTCCCCTGGGAGAAGCGCGAAAATGACTTTTTGCTGACTTGCTCTTGGGGTAGCTGGCTATAACGAATTGCTGGAACAGCCCTGGAGGCAACAGGGAGCCTCTCTCCTTCCAGGCTGATTCGACTGATGATATCATCATTCCCTGTGAAAGTTAAGCTCTAATATCTGAGATGTTTGGAAAGTATTTTGGTTACAGCGAATTGTGCCTTCCGAGCTGCTTGCGGCCGCCTGTGGAAAAGCCTGTGAAAATTACTGCTTCCGGGCGGTGAGCTTGCGCAGCTCGTTGTAGAAAGCCTGTTCGTCCTGAAAATCGCGGTACACCGAGGCGAAGCGGACGTAGGCGATCTTGTCCAGCTCCCGCAAGCGGTCTATGAGCAGTTCTCCTATCTCTGTAGTAGAGATCTCCCGGTCGGGGGAGTCTGTCACCTTGCTTTCCACCTCGTCCACCAGTTCCGAAAGCCGGCCCATGCTGATGGGTCGCTTTTCGCAGGCTTTCAGCAATCCTGTCAACACTTTCTGGCGATCGAACTTCTCCCGGCGGCCGTCTTTTTTGATGACCATGTAGGGGACTTCGTCGATGCGTTCGTAACTGGTGAAGCGCCGCTCGCAGGCCAGGCACTGGCGCCGCCTCCGGATGGCATCGCCTTCCTTGCTTTCCCGCGAATCCACCACGCGGTCTTCCATGTGCGAGCAAAATGGGCACTTCAAGGGGCAACCTCCCGATCCAATTCTCTCAACCTGGTCCAGTTCAATCCCTCTCGCAGGGCCAGCACCAGGCCCAGCGGAATAATCACCACGAATGAAATAATCCACTAAGAATCAC
>JAMCRM010000240.1:0-2916 GCA_023380575.1 Acidobacteriota bacterium
GGCGTCCGGATATCCGGCGAGCCGTAACAGCCGAGGTCGCCGTATCCCTGGTCATCCGCCAGAACGATGATGATATTCGGCCGCCGCGTTTGTTGTGCGCACAGGGATCTGGCCAGCAAGGCCGAGGTCGCGGCAAGCAGTTCCCGGCGGGACAAAGAGCCGCAACCCGTAAGGGCCGGAAGGCCCATTTCAGCAAGATGTCGTCTGGGCAATGTTCTGCTCCTCCTGGTGAGTATACAGCGGTGGAGCGACTGACAGCGCGGCCTACCGGTCTTCATCGGGAAGTCGCAGTGAACCACCAGACGGCCCGGCGGATTGCGTATGGCATCGAGTTCGGCAATTGCCAGGTCGCGATCACCATCGCCGTACACCGCCAGGAAATTCGAGAGGAACGCGTCGTCTTCGAGCCGGGGGTCGCCGGTATCCCTCATCACCTTCAACAGCCGTGCCGACAATTCATTCTTCTTAGTAGCGAAGCGCGGCTGAGCGGCGACATTGGTCATCTGGTCGGGATCGCCGCGGAGATCGTACAACTCCTCCGCGGGCCGCTTGCCGAAGGCGAGGTCATACAGCGGCTTCACCGCGGGCTCTTTGCGGTGCGTGATCATGTATGCCTTGGTGGGGCTCGCGTCGTGGTCCTTGTAAGTGATCATCGTGTTGGACGCGAGTTCGTCATAGGAGGGTTCGGCGCCGGAGCCATCCAGGCCGAGCGGATCTCCCATGGGCCAGCGGCCGGGTTTGAAATTGCGGATGTAGAGGAAGTCTCTTGTGCGAATCGCGCGGGAAGGGTAGGGCAGGCGACCCTGGCGCGCGTCGGCCACATGGCGTTCGCGGCTCAGGATGACGCAATCGCGGGCCGGGTCGATGACGCCTTGCCGGCCGGAGATGAGGAGCGGCATGAGGCTGCGGCCGTCCATGGTGCGCGGAGGTTGGATTCCGGCGGCTTCCAGGAAGGTGGGCGCCAGGTCCATGAGGCTCACGAAATCATCGACGACGCGCCCCGGTTTCGAGGCCGCGGGCCAGCGAATCATCAGCGGCGCCCGCACACCGAAATCGTAGAGATTGCACTTGCCCCGCGGCATGCCTCCGACTCCGTTGTCGCCCGTGAGCACGATCATGGTGTTGTCGAGCGTGCCGGCCTTCCGCAACTCTTCCAGAAACCCGCCGATCATCAGGTCGAGCGACTGGACTTCGCTCAGGTAGTCGATGAAGTCTTCCCGCACCTCGGAGACATCCGGCAGGAATTTCGGCAGCTTGCCCTGGAGCGCGCCGGGGTCAATATCCCATAGCTTCCTGCCGGAGCCCTTCACCCACGGCCGGTGTGTGTCGGTGGGTCCGTAAACGTAAAAAAACGGCGCGCCAGCCTTCTGTTCCGCCAGTACGCGGCGCAGGTCCGCGCGGGCCGTCTCGTGGAGGCGCGTCAGATCCTCTTTCGACTGCGCGCGCTCGGAAATACCCCGTTTGTGGGACACGCCGCCGAGCCAGCGGGGATCCAGCGTCTTGAACGCGCTGCGGACCAGGTACCCGCCGGCCTCCAGGAGCCGTCCGCCCCCCGGCAGCTTGTCGCCCGGATCGGCGTGGTCTTTCCAACTGCCGCCTTTCAAATTCGCGGTTTTGCCACTTCGCCAGGAGTAGCAGCCTGTGGCGATGGTGGCGCGGCTGGGGGTGCATGAGGGCGTCAGCATGAACGCGTTCCGAAACAGCACGCCCTCGCGCGCCACGCGATCGATATTCGGTGTGTGTACGACGTCGTTCGAGGACGGATGCCGCGGATCCCGGTACACACCGGCGGTACGCCACCAGTCATCGCCCGCAAATAAAAGGATGTTCGGCGCCGGAGCCTTCACGGACGAGCGAAGTACCGCGGGCCCCGCCAGGGCGGCGGCGCCCAATGCGGTGCGGCGCAGGTATTGCCTGCGGTTGATTCGGACCTCATTCATACACTCAAGCCTACCAGCCCGCCCTGACGGTTGCAGCAAACGCTGCGGGAAATGTGGCATACTCGTAATTGAGTGGCATCTTCATCCGATCACTCCGATAAATATTTCGGGACCGCCCTGGTCGGGGTGTTGTTAGTTGGGCTGTGTCTGGCGAGACTCTACAGCTTTTTACTGTTCCACAGCCTCGTGGAGGTCTTCACCATCGCGGTTGCGTGGAGCATCTTCTTTCTGGCGTGGAACGCCCGGCGCTTTCTGGATAACCACTACCTCCTCCTCGTGGGAATCGCGTCGCTGTTCGTCGGCGCCATCGACGCGCTGCACATGCTGGCCTACAAAGGGATGGGCACGTTTCCGGACCCGGACCACGGCGCCAATCTGCCGACGCAGTTGTGGATCATCGGCCGCTATGTGGAAAGCGGCTCTCTGCTTATCGCACCCCTGTTCTTGCGACGGAAGCTGAACCTGAGCCTTACATTCGGCATTTATGCCGCGATCGTCTTCGCGCTGGTGGCGTCCACGTTCGCCGGGTTGTTTCCGCTGTGCTACGTGAATGGCGTTGGACTGACCCGTTTCAAGGTGATCAGCGAGTACGTTGTCTGCGGGATGCTGCTCGGGTCGGCGTGGTTTCTATACCTCCGCCGCGATGCATTCGAGCGCCAGGTGCTGGCGAATCTGGGCGGTGCGATTCTCCTGAATACCGTCGCGGAATTGGAATTCACCTTCTATACCAGCGTATACGGCCCCTCCAACGAGATCGGCCACCTTCTCAGATTTGTCGCCTTTTGCCTGATTTACCGGGCCATCATCGTGCGGGGAATGATGAGCCCCTACGATCTTCTGTTCCGGAACCTTTCGCGTAGCGAGGAAGCGCTGCGGATTGCCAACGAAAAACTCGAGACGACCGTGGCGGCGCTGCAGCGCAGCGAGGAGCGCTACCGGGTGTTCGTGGCGAACAGTTCCGAAGGGATCTGCCGCA
>JAMCRM010000240.1:2976-3271 GCA_023380575.1 Acidobacteriota bacterium
CCTCCCATTCCCACTTCCCTGCCGGAAGCGGAACAAATCCGCCGCATCCGGGAGCATGGCCGGATCGCCGAATGCAATGAGGTCTACGCCCGTATGCACGGCTTGGCCAAAGCGGATGAAATGACGGGATGGTCTTTATTGGAAATCCTGCGCCGCTCCAATCCGCGCATTACGGAACTCGTGAGCCGCTTCGTGCGCTCCGGCTATGGCATCGTGGAAACCGCAGTCTCCGAAACCGATGCGAACGGGAACTTGCGCTGCATCGACGGGAGCTTCACCGGGATGATCGAGAGCG
>JAMCRM010000241.1 GCA_023380575.1 Acidobacteriota bacterium
TGCGACTCCAAACGATCAAAACCAATACGGATTTTCGACGCCTGCTGCATATAAGGCACACCATTCTGTCGTGTATCTTGCAGCGTCACCGGCTGTCGCGATTTGTTCCTGCCCGACGGCACCGGGCTGGAAGCGCTCACCAGGAATCTCGGCAAACTGCTGGGCGGGATTCCGAAGCCGGTCTTCGTCTCCGACGTCAGCGTCTCATTCGACGGGGAGTGGATCGTGTTCCTGTGCGTCACCAGGGCGGGTGAGATGTGCCGGCTCGTGCGGATGCGGATGGATCAGTCCGAGGCGCACTTCATCACCGATGGCGGCGGCAAAGCGGCGGTCAATCCCCGCACCAAGTGGGGCTCGGGCGATTTCGATCCGGAATTCAGTCCGGACGGCCAGTACGTTTCCTTTCAGCGTTCCACGCCGGCGGGAATCGGCCCGGCGGGATTCCCGGCCTATGACGTGATGCGTATCAAAATCGACGGCACCGGCCTGCTGCGGCTTTCCCCGGCGGGCAACAAGGCCATCCACGGAATTTCCGACTGGTCCACCGGCAACCGCATCATCTTCAGCGAATGGAACCAGGCGGAGAACTGGAGCGGTCCGGTGCTCGTGAACCCGGACGGATCGAATTATCACCGCGTCGAAAAGCTGAAAGGCTGCGCGTGGGTGCGATGGATTCCGGAGAAGTGAGTCACTTCTTTTCCTCGCCGCCGATTCCCGCCAGGCGCTGGGCCAGCTTCTTCTTCTCTTCCAGATTCATCTGGCGGGCGATCTGGATGCGTTGGGCTTGCGGGCTGCCCGCGCCGTGCATGGACTCGGTCAGGTAGCCGACCGCGTTGCGGCCCAGCGTCATGTTCTCGATCAGCCGGAGAATGCGTGCGCGGTCTTCCACCGCCACGCCGTCGCGGCCTTTGAGATACTTTCGAAGCTTCGGCCCGGTCTCGGGGTTCTCGAAATCTTTCCCGGACGGCAGCGTAGCCACCAGGCCTCCGGCGAGATCCTGCGCCAGCCGCGCCAGTTCGTAAGGAAACCGGGTCACGTTGTGCTTGCAGACGTTGGCCAGCAGGTCGTCCGGCTGAAAGTTGCCGGCGGCCGCCGGTTGCGACTCGTGCGATGCGGCGATCCCCGAGCCGTAGATGGTTTCGTTGAGATGGCACATCTCCACCAGTTTGTCGCGCACGTGCGAAACCGAGCCCACGCCGTTGTAGTCCGCTGCCAGCGCCGCCGCGCCGATGATCACGTCGCCCAAACCGGTCTTGCAGACATAGGAGCGGCGGTGATACGCCGTGAACCGCTCGACCAGCATGGCGGCGAACTCCGTTTCACCGTCCATGAAGACGAGTTCGTTCGGAACGAACACGTCGTCGATCAGGATCATGGCCTCCTGGCCTGAAAACCGGGCGTTGCCCTGGTCGATTTCTCCTCCTTCCAGCGCGCGCGTATCGCAAGACTGCCGCCCGTAAATAAAGGTCAACCCCGGGTCGTTCACTGGAATAGCGGCGATGATGGCGTAATCGCGGCCGGAGGGCTTGAGCCGCATGGTCGGCATTACCACAATCCAGTGCGAATTCAGGCAGCCGGTCTGGTGCATTTTGGCGCCGCGCAATACCACGCCATCGAGGCGGCGCTCCACCACGCGTACGAACAGGTCCGGGTCAGACTGCTCGGCCGGACCTTTGCTGCGATCTCCCTTGGGGTCCGTCATGGCCCCGCCGATCACATAGTTCATCTCCTGCATGCGGATCGCGAAATCCTTGAAGCGGCCGTGGTAATTTGTGCCGTGCTTCCGGTCCATCTCATACGTCAGGGAAAAAACGGAGTTGATCGCGTCCATGCCGACGCAGCGCTGGAAGCAGGTCCCGGTCAGTTGTCCGAGGCGGCGCTGCATGCGGTTCTGCGCCACCACGTCCTCGACGCTCTCCGTGACGTGCAGGAAGCGGTTCACGCGGCGGTTCGACAGGCTGGACCATGCGGTGGCCAGTTCCGGGTTTTCCACCGCCAGATCGTAAGTGCGCGCCACCGCGTTGATGGACGGCCGCACGACCGGGTGATCGACCGGTTCCGGCACGCGCTCGCCGAGAAAGTAGACCTTCAGATTGCGCCCGCGCAGGCTCTCAATGTAGTCGGCGCCGGTGACGATCGGCTTGGCTTCGGTGGAAACGGAAGATGCCATGGAACCTCCTGGATGGGCCACAGCCCACAGGGAAGTGTAACAGAGCCCTCCGGCGGTTGACTGTTTCTTTCCGTACGGAACGGCCGGCGCATCCCTTCATCCCCGGGCGCAACAGACTTATGATGGACCGTTTGGTTTCATTTTGAGGAGAGGATATGGCGGGCTTGGGAGCGGCGCACGGGCGGGTGCGGATTCCGCGTGACGGACAGAACGACTACACGGACGAGATGGCGGCGCAGCGGCGGAAATTTATCCGCGAGCAGACGGGTGCGGACCTGTCGCATGTCGGGAAGTATTCCTTCGATCCCTCGATGCTTCCCGGGAACATCGAGAACTTCGCGGGTGTGGCCCAGGTGCCGATCGGCATCGCCGGCCCCATTCGCATCCATGGCGAACACGCGAACGGGGATTTCTATATCCCGTTGGCTACGAGCGAGGGCACGCTGGTCGCCAGTTATAACCGGGGCATGCGCCTGCTAACCGAATGTGGCGGGGTCAAGACCACCGTCGTCGAGCAGTACATGCAACGGTCGCCGGTGTTTATCCTCGGCGATGCGCGGCAGGCACGGGAGTTCGGAGTGTGGGTCAACGAAAATTCCGCCGCCATCAAAACCGTCGCGGAGGCGACTACGCGCATCGGCAAACTCATCTACATCGGTCAATACGCCGTCGGCCCCTCGAGATATCTGCGCTTCAACTACACTACCGGGGATGCCGCCGGCCAGAACATGACCACCAAGGCGACCTTTGTGGCCTGCGAGTGGATCAAGCAGAACTACCCCGGAGAGTTGAAATACATCCTGTCCGGGAGCATCGACACGGACAAAAAGCATTCCTGCATCAACACCCTGTTGACGCGCGGCAAGCGCGTGGTGGCCGAAGCGGTCATCCGCAAGGACCTGCTGAAGAGTTTGATGGGCGTGGACACGAGGGAGCTTTTCTGGTCGCGCCAGGTTCAGATGGCGGGTGCCTTTCTGGCGGGAGCCTCGAATAACGGAGCGCATTCGGCCAACGGGCTGACGGCCCTGTTCATCGCCACGGGCCAGGATGTCGCGAACATTTCCGAATCCCACGCGGCCATCACTTACTCCCAGTTACTCGACAACGGCGATTACTACTGGTCCATCACGTTGACTTCGCTCATCGTCGCCACCTACGGCGGCGGCACCGGACTTGCGACGCAGAAGCAATGCCTGGAGATGCTCGGCTGTAGCGGCAAAGACAGAGCGAATAAGCTCGCCGAGATTTGCGCGGCCGTGGTTCTCGCGGGCGAAACCTCTCTCGCCAGCGCCGTGCTGCACGGCGACTGGGTCATGGCGCACGAAAAGTTCGGGCGTAACCGCAAGTGAAGGCGAGGGAAGACCGGCTCAGGCCCGATCTCCCCTCCTGTTTGCGGAATCAGTTTCCGCCCGGCCCGTTGTGGCAGCTATAACAGCCGATGATCGTGCCCGCCGGGAATGACCTGCCGGCAAGGGTGCGGTCGGCCTGCACCTTCGACAGAATCGTGCCCCGATAGTCGGTCCCATGGCAGGCCTGGCACTGCGTCGTGCCGCTGGAACTGGTTACATGGGAGTGATTGCTTACCCAGGACGATCCGATGGGATGCAGCCCGTGCGGTCCGCCATTGACCGTGCTGGGCACCGTGCTGTGGCACGACGTGCACTCCGCGATCATGCCGGTGTGGCCCTGCAGATTCGTGCTCTGCACATTGTCATTGGCGATGGGCGTGGTGTATTCCGCATGCGTGGAGCCGTGGCACGCCTCGCATTGCAGCCCGCCATGCCCCGAAGAGAACCGGTAGAGCGAAAGTCCCGCCGCCGGTTGGTTCGCGTTGGTGGCGAAGGTCTGATCCGCCGCCACCCGTAACGTGGCGCCGTTCGTGAACACCGAATTGTAAACGATCTGACCGCTATTCTGAGTGGCGGTACCGGTGTGGCAGTTCTGGCAGGTGGGTTCGTCGAGCCAGCCTTGCCGGGTCGCCACAGCCATGTTGCTCATGGAACCGTGGCAGTTCTGGCATTCGATCTGGTTTGCGCCCGTGCTGGTCTTCAGGCTTCCCATGGCGCCGCGCAGGCACTGCGTGTTGGGTCCTGGATGGCAGTGATAACAGCTTTGGCGCGTCGTCCCGCTGTTCAGTGTCTGGTTCGTCGTGGGGTCCACTACGTTGGCGTGCAGGCTGTGCATGGATGTGGTCAAAGCAGGAATGCCGCTGATTCCCGGCAGCGACAGCGCGTTGGAAGCGTGACAGCTATCGCAAAGAACCGGTTTGGCGCCGACGGTGGCCTCGAGTCCATCCGTGCTGTAGCCGGCCTGCGCCGCCGCCGTCTGGAACAGGGGATTGCTTCGAAACCGGTCATCGTGTTTGCGCAGAATATTCAGCTTCACGTCCCGCAGGGGATTCGAGTCGTTGATCCATCCGCTGGAAGGCTGGGCCGCCGCCGAAGACGAGGTGGAGGAATGGCAGACGGAGCAGGTCATCTCGTCGGAAACCGGGAGCACGATATCGGTTGTGGCAATGGTGTTTCCGGAAGAATTCGTCGCCACCAGCCGCATCATGGGGAAGTAATTGATTGGATACGGGGCGTTGGGGGAATCCGCATAGGGCGTGATGGGAATGCCCACCGCCGTCCACGTGTGATCGGACGTGCTGAACGTCATGGCTTGCGGGGTATTGCCGGCGCCCGGCATGGCATAGCCCTTCAATCCCACGTCCGGAGCCAGCGCGCCGAAACCCAGCGCCGCCGCGAATTGCCAGAAATTGGTTTTCGGCGTTGACGTCGTGTTCATCGTGTTCGTGAGGGGATCGTTAATGGCCTGGTAAGTCACCGAATATCCGGACGGCGACGTGATGAGGTTTCCCGACGCATCCAAAAGGTGTACGTGGATGGTGTTGAACGGGGGAAGGACCGAGAATATGCTGTAATCCTTGCCGTCAAAGCAATGCATGCCGAGATCGTTCCAGCCAATCAGTTTGTATCCGGCGCCGGTCGGCGGCGGGGCGCCGCCGTTGGTTACCACGAGCGCGACCGCGACGGTTTTGGAGGCGCCGCCGGAGGCCAGCGAAATGGCGCCATTGTAGGTTCCGGCCGCCAGGTTCCCCTGTTTGACCGAAACCGTCAAGGTTTGGTTGGTCGTGAGGCTGCCCGAGGGCGAGATGGCAAGCCAGTTCGTGCCGCCGCTTTGTCCGTAGGCGGTGGCCGTGAAACTGGTGCGATTCGCCGCGCTCACTGTTACGGTTTGTGAAGGCGGGCTCGCGCCACTCGCTGTGGCATTGAAGGTGAGCGACGCGGGGTTCACGGTTAGCGCGCTTACGGTCGAAGCTGTGAGCGTGAGAGTCACCGGCACCGCTGTTACACCGCCGTTGACGGAGAGTGAAATCCAGCCGCTGTAACTGCCCGCTGCCAGTCCCGTGGGGTTTACCGAAACCGTAAGTTTCTGATTCGTACTGAGAGTGCCCGAAGGAGAAACACTAAGCCAGTTACTCGACCCGCTCTGTACCGAAGCGCTGGCCGTAAAGGTGGTGGTGCGTTTGGCGCTTACTGAAAGGCTTTGCGCGGCCGGCGCGGAGCCGTTGACCGTCGCATTAAACGAAAGGGAAGATGGACTGACCGCGAGAGTGCTCGAACTTGTTCCGTCTTCCGCCGCCATCGTCCAGGCAGCGCTGGCAATCAGAACCGCGAATGATAATACTTGACGCCGATTCCTTATCATTGACATCTACTCCTTGAGTGGTGTTTCTATCTGGTGCCGCAACGGGCACGGTTCAAGGGGCAGGCGATTCGCACACGAAGAGCGTTGGTAAGACGAACCAGGACTTCCCCGCCGGAATCGAGCCGCCCCGGGCAACAATTACAGGGCGGCTACCCCACTTTTACACCTTGCTTCGCCCTCTTCGCTTAGCAGCACCCAGTGGGCCCGGCATTTGACAATGGCGGGGCGGTCGAAGCGCGAAAATTACGACTTTGGATGCGGGTTTCCTGAAAACGTGACAGGAGTTTTTGGAAATATTTTCCGCATCTCTGAATGTACGATCCTGCACTTAAAGGTCCAGATAGCGGGAATGGCGGTGTTTTATTCCTGGCGCAATGCCACGGCCGGGTCGATACGCAGGGACTTGCGGGCCGGCACGTAGCAGGCCAGCAGTGCGAGAACGGCAAGCAGCAGGGGCGCTCCCAGCAGCAGCACCGGATCGGAATAGCTCGTGCCGGCGGTCCTGGCCACCATGGACATAAAGGCGGAGAGCACCCGCATTCCGGCCCAGGCGATGGCGAAACCGATGACCGTGCCTGCCGTCACGAGAACCAGGCCTTCCGTCATGACCAGCCGCAGCACGCCGGTGCGCTGGGCGCCCAAGGCGACACGAATGCCGATTTCGCGGCGCCGGCGGGTCACCGAATAGGCGGTCACGCCTGCCAGGCCAACGGCGGACAGAATCAAACCGAACAACCCGACGCATGCGTACGTCCACAGAGCTGCGCGCACCGGAAATACCAGGCGTTCGATCTGTTCGGGCATGCTGCGGGAATCGAACGGCGCGATGTTGGCGTCCATGGCCGATACCTCGCGCCACACCGCGCCAAGGGCATCGGCGCCCGGCGCCGATCGCACCATCAGGGTGACGCCCTGCAAAGGGGGCCGCGCGTAATCGGCCGTGTGCAGCGGAACGTAAATGAGCGGAGGCGCATCCGCCGCCACCATCACCAGGCCGTCCCTCACATCCTTGGCTACACCCACCACCTGATACTTTTCGAGGCTTCCGGAGGCGCCGAAACGACGAGCCTGGGGCGCACCCGCCAGGCGGAATTGCGGAACCTCCTCGTTGCCGATCTCGATGGGCCGGCCCAGCGGATCCTGTCCCTTCCAGCAATCCCGTACCAGCCTCTCGCTCACAATCACCGCCATCGCGCCATTCGCCTCGTCCTCCTTCCGGAAGCCGCGTCCGAGCAGAATCGGAATGCCGATCGTGGCGAAGAAATCCTTCCCGACGACGTATTTGCGGGCGCTATGAATCTCGCGCGAACCCGCCCCGTCCGGGCCCGTAACCGAGAACGTCACCGGGGGTTTTCCGATCATTCCCATCGGGACCGAGTCCGCGAGACTGGCGGCGGCTACCGCGGGACTTGCTTTCACACGATCCAGCAGCTTCTCAAAAAACGCGGCACTCTGTGCGCCCGAATAGCCGTCCCGAACGGGATCGAGCGAGACCAGATAGAGGTTATTGGGATCGAACCCTACTTCAATCCCCGCCATCTTCTGATGCCCAATCACCACGAAACCGTTAATCAGCAGCAGCGCCAGGGAGCCGGCCACCTGAGACAGCACGAGCGCGTTGCGAAGGCTCAGACGCCGGTAACGGCTCAAGGGGACGTTTCCGCCCTCTTTCAGCGCGGGGGTGAGATCGGCGCGGGTGGCCTGCAATGCGGGCACGAGGCCGAGGGCCACGCCGGTGAATGCGGTCAGGGCGAGCGTAAAGAGCAGCACCCGCCCATCGGGCTGCAGGTCGAAGTTCAATGGCATCGGGTAGGGGAGCGTCAATTGGGAGCCCAGGCGCATGACCCAGACGGACATAAGGAATCCCACCGTGCCGGCGCCAATCGCGATCAACAGGCTTTCCGTCAGCAGTTGGCGGATGAGACGGCCCCGGCCGGCGCCCAAGGCCAGGCGGATGGCGATCTCCCGGCGCCGGTCCGCCGCGCGGGCCA
>JAMCRM010000242.1:0-871 GCA_023380575.1 Acidobacteriota bacterium
TGAGGCGAAAATGCCGGCACCGTCAGGATCGGCACCGGGATGGAGGACCTGCGAAAGTCCCGGGAAGGCTTCATGAGCGATGACCTGGCCCCCGGCACGTACGTCTGCCTGGAAGTGCAGGATACCGGCTGCGGAATGGAAGAGAGCATGCTGGCCCGCATCTTCGACCCGTTTTTCACCACCAAGTTCATGGGCCGGGGACTGGGGCTGGCGGCGGTACTGGGAGTGGTGCGCGGCCACGGCGGCGCCATCCGCATCCGCACCGCCCCCGGCGCGGGCAGCACTTTCACGGTGCTCCTGCCCGCGGTAAAAGAACCTCCGCCGCCTCCCCGTCCGGCGCGCGAACTGTCCCACGCCGAGCGCACGGTGCTGGTGGTGGATGATGAAGAGGTTGTCCGCCACACGGCGCGCGCCATCCTGGAGCGGTTCGGATACCGCGTCCTGCTGGCCGAGAACGGGGAGGAGGCCTTGGCGGTCTTCGGCAAAATGGCCAACCAGGTTTCGCTGGTGGTGCTGGACATCGCCATGCCCGCCATGAGCGGCGTGGAGGCGCTGCAACACCTGCGCCGCATCCGCCCGGACGTGCAGGTGCTGGTGGCCACCGGGTTCGACGAGCAGGAGACCGCTCGCAGGTTCGAGGGATCAGGCCCGGTGGAGTTCATCGCCAAACCGTACACGTCCCGCCAACTGGCGGACCGCATCCAGGAAATTCTGAACCGCTGATATCATGAACGGATGAGAATCGCCGTAGGGACAACGGACGGGGTATCGGTCTCCGGGCACCTGGCACGCAGTTCCGCCTTCCTGTTTTTCGAAGTGGAGAACGGGTGCGTGGTGGGCCGGTCGGTGCGGGAGAGGGGCCGCGATGCCT
>JAMCRM010000242.1:881-7527 GCA_023380575.1 Acidobacteriota bacterium
AACTCTCGATCCTGGTCGGTGGTGCGCCAGGGGAAATCGAGCGCGCCCGTCCGGTGCTGGAAGCGATGGGCACCACCCTCCATCACTGCGGCGGCATCGGCGCCGGCGCTTATAACGCGCTGGCGGCGCACGGCATCACGCCCGTAGTCGCGGCGGGCCGGCACCCGGCCGAAGAAGCCGTGGCCCTCTACCTGGCGGGTAAGCTCGCCACCACCGACGAACGCGTGTGCCTCTGCGGCCCCGGCCATCACGACTGAGTGCTTGCACACGGCTCATCCACTCCGCTATCGTTCCTGTAACAGGTATTCGCGATGTTGCGGAGGGGAGCAGTTTGGTGTTCCATCCTGTCGTTCTGGGCGGTCTGCGGCTACGGCCAGCAGTTTGTGGTGAGCGGACGCGTGACCGACGAAAACGGCGCTCCCGTGGGCCAGGCCAGAATTAACGTTCGATCGGATAAGCTGGAACAGCCGCTGCGCGCGGTGGCGGATCCCACCGGCGCATTTTCGCTCGCGCTGCCCGCTCCCGGCGATTACGCCATCAACGTCCAACGCGAGGGCTATTTCAAGCTGAACTACCGCGGGCGCCTGGAGGCCGGCCAGGAACTGGCGCTGGTGCTGAATCCGCTGCGGGAGGTTTTTCAGACCGTAGATGTTCATGAGACGCCCTCCCGGGTGAACCTGGATCAGACTGCGCGCGAGGAGCGCCTCACCGGCACCGAAATTAACGATGTACCGTACCCGGCCAGCCACAGCCTGCGCAATGCCATGAGACTGCTCCCGGGGGTGGTGCAGGATACCTCGGGGGCGCTTCACTTCGCCGGTTCGGCCGAGAACCAGGTGTACTACACGCTGAACGATTTCAGTATTGCGGATCCCCTCACGGGCCGTTTCAATACTCTGCTGGCGGTGGAGGGCATCCGCGACCTCGATTTCGAGAGCGGGCAATACCCCGTCGAGTTCGGCAGAGGCTCGGCGGGCACCCTGGCCATCAAGACCGATACCGGCACGGACCGCTTCCGCTATACCGCCACCAATTTTCTGCCCGGAATCGATACCCAGGGCGGCCTGCACCTGGGCAACTGGACGCCGCGGGTGGGTGTTTCCGGTCCCATCTGGCGCGGGCGCGCGTGGTTCGCGGACAACTTCAGCACGGAATACAGTCAGGCCGTAGTGAACGGGTTGCCGAAAGGGGAAGACCGCCGGTCGGGCTGGACCGCCGGCAACCTCCTGCACACCCAGGTGAACCTCACTCCTTCGCAGATTCTGTTCGCCGATTTCCTGGTAAATTACGGGGACCAGGGCCGCCTGGGGTTGGGGCCGCTCGATCCGGTATCCACCACCTTCACCAGTCTCTCGCACGAATACTTTGCCAGCGTGAAAGACCAGATCTACTTCGGCCACGGCACGCTGGTGGAATTCGGCTACGCGCACAGCAGCTTCTTCGACCAGCAGATGCCGGTCGGCCAGGGCCTCTACATTGTGGCGCCCGCGGGGCGCAGCGGCTACAACTTCATCAACTCCAGCCAGTGGACCAGCCGCGACCAGGCGCTGGTCAACGCGTACCCGTCCTCATTCCGCTTCGGCGGGACGCATCAGCTCAAGATAGGGAGCGACGTCGAGCGCCTGGGCTACCGGGCCGATTTCGCGCGTACCGGTTACGAACGGCTGGGTCTGGCGAACAACGTGATCTCCACCACCGTGTTCCAGGGGAATGGCGCCTTCGAGCGGCCCGGCCTGGTGGCTTCCTGGTACGCGCTGGATACCTGGCGGCCGCGCGGAAACGTGCGGGTGGAGGCCGGCATCCGGCAGGATTGGGATCAACTGGCGCGGACGGCGGCGCTCTCCCCGCGCGCCTCGGTTTCCTGGTCGCCCGCCGGGGGGACGAGGCTCTCGGCGGGCTACGCCATCACCCGCGACACGGCCCACCTGGCGCTGTTTGGCATGCCGCTCGACCAGTACGCGGTGACCACTTATCCCACCACGGGCATCGCACAGGCCACCACCTTCTTCATCGGCAACGGGCTGCGCCTGCCGCGGTATCAGAATTGGAGCGCAGGCATGGAACAGGAGTTGCCGCACCGCCTGGTGGCCAAGGTCGATTACCTGCGCCGTTCCGGCCGGGACGGCTTCGCCTGGGTGAACACGTCCGCCCCCGATGCGATCTACCAGCCGCTGTTCGGCAGCCCCGGCCTGCCCGGCGCCTACGCCCTCGGCAATGGCCGCCGGGACCGCTACCAGTCGGTGACGGCCAGCGTTCGCCAGACGTTCGCGGAACAGTACGAGTGGATGGCCTCCTATACACGCTCGCGCGCGCAATCCAATGCCCTGCTGGATATAACCGTGGACCAGTCTTTCGCGCTGCTGAACGATTTCGTGGCGCAGCCCTGGGACACGCCCAACCGCTTTCTGGGCTTTGCCTACCTGCCCCTGCCCCGGAAGAACTGGGCCGTGGCGGCGCTGGTGGATGCGCGCAGCGGCTTTCCATATTCCGCCATGGACGAAACCGGCCGCATCATCGGGCCGGTGGACGGGAACCGCTTCCCGTTTAATTTCGACCTCAACCTGCACCTGGAGCGCCGCTTTACCTTTCACGGCTACCGGCTGGCCATCCGGGCGGGCTTCAACAACATCACGGACCACCCCAACCCCACCGCCGTGAATAACACCGTGGGGTATCCGCAGTATCTTCAGTTCCTGGGCAATGAAGGACGGCACTTCGTGGTGCGGCTGCGTGTTTTCGGGAAAAGCAAAGGGCAGTAGAAATTTGCGTGCCCGCCGGGCTTAGCTCTTCAGCTCTTCCACGATTTCGGCGGCTACGCGGCGGGCCTTGTCCACCGCGCCGGGCTCGAAGCTGATGGCCCCCACGCGGGCGTGCCCCCCGCCTCCGTAGCGTTCGCAGATGACCGCCAGGTTGTGCCGCGGCGGTTCAGGCGCCCAGGGGTTCGATCCCACGGAAATCTTCGTGCGAAAACTGGAGGGGCTCACCGAAACGGTGTAGATCGAATCCGGAAACAGATAGTAGGGGATGAATTTGTTGTACCCCTCCATCTCACAACCGGTCAGGTCGAAGTAGATCACCCCATCCTCCTGCCGCGAGCGGCCCCGAATCACATCGATCGAGGCGACGTGCCGCTCATAGAGACGGGCATAAAGGTCCGCAATTTCGGGTTCCAGCATGATGTCGGCCAGAGTACGGCTCTGCATCCACCGGATCGCACGGTGCACCGTTTCGGAGCCTTTCACGCCCTCGATTACCAGGGTGAGCTGCATGGCAGGCTCCCCCAGTTCCACGGCCGTTCTGGCGTCCGGATACTGCGCGCCGTCGATGATGTTGGCCCACTTCACCAGTTCCTTCAGGTCCGGCGCTTCAAAGCCCCATTTCAACCGCGCGCAAGCCGCGATGAACGAGGTGCAGGATTTGAAGGTGGGGTCATAAAGCTTTTGCCCGCTGCCGTCCCGGCGGTAGTGCTCGGCGTCTTCGGGACTGAGAAAGGCGCTCTGGTGATGATCGAACCACCAGGTCAGCCGCGAATCGGCGGAGTACTTGAAATCGACGATGGCGTTTTCCTCGCCGTCGAACAGCCCCGGGTCAAACAGTTGCGAGGCCCGGTGCGCCAGCCCGGTATAGGCAAACTCCGCATCGGGATGGATGGCCCCCGTGATGAAACGGCTGAAATAGGCCGCCGAAGCGGCGCCGTCGAAACAATGGTCGTGATAAAGAACGCGTACTCGCATGAAGCTTCCGAAAGAGAAACCTTTCAGATTGCCTTAACGGAGGCGGAATTGCAACTGGTTAACGTTTCAAACGGCGCAAATCCCGCGGCAGATTGATGGCCCCGCGGCAATTCGTGGACCCGCATTTGCAGGGCACGCGATCGATTTTGGCGTCGAAGCGGTAATCCACCGTGAGTTCCTCGCCGGGCCGGATCATCCGCTTGCTCATGTACAGGATGTGACCCTTCAGAATGCAACTGTACAGGTTGGGATTGCAGCAGTGGTTGATCAGTTCGGCTCCGCTGCCGCCCACCGAGCCATCGATGGTCCAGTAGTCGTCCAGCGTGAACAGATAGGTGCGCGGCCCCATGCCGCGCCGCTTGGTCTCCTTGCGGCTGATCCGCTCTCCGGTGTATTCGATCACCTTGTGGCGCGGCGGAATCTCCTCTTCCGCATAGACGCCCCACCGGTGGATTGGCGAAGGCGCCACCCGCAGCCGGAAGCAGGCAAGTCCAGGGTCCACTCTGGGAATCATTTTGTCCGCGATTGTAACAGACGCGGACATCTTCGTGCCGCTTCAGGCGTAAAGGGCCGCGCGCCGCCGCGCCCCTTCATAACCCCGCACGATGTAGTAGACCATCGAATCGAAATAGCGGTCGATGCGGCGTTCCAACTCCTCCTCCGCATAGACTTGCAGCGTATTCGTGGGCACGCACTCCTCGTGTATGAAGCTGATGACCACGTCCTTCAGCATGTGGAAGCGCAATACCGCCTCATCGAGCGGCAGGCCCTCCTCGAAACGCGCGCGCCCGGCCACCTCGTAGCGCCGCCTGACCTCTTCGTCCTGCCCTCCACCCAGCCAGTAGGTGAGATTTTCAACAATGAGTTGGACCCACTCCCGCAGCTCCGCGTCGGAACGCTTGGCCAGATTGTGGGTTCCGGGGTCGCGGCGAATTTTCCGGATCAGTCGCCCCGCAAGTGTTTCCCAGTTCCCCTCGATCGATCGAACCAGTTTTCCAGCGAGCATCGCACCCCCCGGGTTAGTGGGTTTTTGCGCAGTATTGCGTCAAAACACCCCCCAACCCCCTGCCTAAATTATCACAGAAGCCCCTGGATATCCACAATCTGTCGTGTTTTCAATCATACCTGGTGTGGAACCCGCTGTGCAGGGGCACCCTCGCCTGAGTGGCTTTAGATTCCCAAGGAGGAATCCGCGTGAACAACAGTCTCACCATAATCGATAACCGCACCGATAAGTCTTACAGCCTGCCGATTCAGGACGGGACCATTCGCGCCGTGGATTTGCGCCAGATCAAGGAAAAACCCGAGGATTTCGGGATGATGACCTATGACCCGGCGTTCATGAACACGGCTTCCTGCCGCAGCGCCATCACCTATCTGGATGGCGAGAGAGGCATTCTCCGCTATCGCGGCTACCCTATCGAGCAGCTCGCGGAAAACTGCACTTTTCTGGAAGTTGCCTACCTGCTCCTCAATGGGGAACTCCCCTCTCCCAAGCAACTCACCGAGTGGGTCAACCTCGTAACCGTCCACACCATGATTCACGAGAACATCAAGAAGTTCATGGACGGTTTCCACTATGACGCCCACCCCATGGGCATGCTGATCAGCGCCCTGGCGGCGCTTTCCACCTTCTATCCGGATGCGCGCAACATCCACGATCCCAAGGTCCGCGCCCTCGAAATCGTGCGCCTGATCGCCAAGATGCCCACGCTGGCGGCGCTCTCCTACCGCCACAGCCTGGGACTGCCGTACGTCTTCCCGGACAACGACCTAAGCTATACCGAAAACTTCATGAACATGCTGTGGCGCAAGACCGAACCGAAGTTCAAACCGAACCCGGTGCTGGCCCGCGCCCTGGATGTGCTGTTCATCCTGCATGCCGACCACGAGCAGAATTGCAGCACCAACACCATGCGCGCGGTGGGCTCCTCCTTCGCGGACCCCTTCGTGACCACCGCGGCGGCCACCGCGGCGCTCTCCGGACCGCTGCATGGCGGCGCCAACGAGGAAGTGCTGCGTATGCTGGACGAGATCGGCAGCCTGTCCAACATCCCGGCCTATATCGAGAAGGTCAAGTCCGGCCAGGTGCGCCTCATGGGCTTCGGGCACCGCGTTTACAAGAACTACGACCCGCGCGCCCGCATCATCAAGCGCATCGCGGACGAAGTTTTCGAAGTGACCGGCCGCAACGCCAAAATCGATACCGCTCTGGAACTGGAAAAGATCGCCCTTTCCGACGAGTACTTCATCCGGCGCAAGCTTTATCCCAACGTGGACTTTTACTCCGGCATCATCTACGAAGCCATGGGCTTCACGCCGGATATGTTCACGGTGCTGTTCGCCATCCCGCGCACGGCCGGGTGGCTCGCGCAATGGCAGGAACTGCTCCAGGATACCGAGCAGAAGATTGCCCGGCCGCGCCAGGTCTACATCGGCGCGGATCAGCGGCAATTCGTGCCTTTGGCGGAGCGGGAACTGCGCATGGCCGCGGCCAGCCGCTAACTGTTTCGAAATCGCAACCAACCATGGAAGGCCTCCGGTTCACCCGGGGGCCTTTCTTATTCCAAAACACATGCCACTTCGAATTCGCTTAGGTTTGCTGACTTTCGCGGCAGTGCTGGCGCAGGCCGCGGAATATCCATCCATCTCCGGGCTGCGCTGCACCCGGATGAACTGCGCGGCGGTGACCGGCGCCGTCCAGGCGGAAGGCTCGCAGCCTGGCCTGGCCAATGCTTCCCTGACCTTTGTGGTCTTCGACCAGGCGAAAAAGATCGTGCGGAATGAACGGGTGATGGCAGGGGCGGACGGAAGCTTCCGCGCTTCGGTGGAAACGGGCTCCCTGGCTCCGGGCCGGTACACCTTCGGTTTCATTACCGGCGCCAAGCCGGCGGCGACGGTGGCATGTGTTT
>JAMCRM010000243.1 GCA_023380575.1 Acidobacteriota bacterium
GCACTGAGGCGCGACAGGCGCTCGCATTCGGCATTGAACTCGCAACCCACCAGGGCGATGGCGGCGAGGAGGTACATCCATACCACCAGCGCGATGCTGGCGGCGATGCTGCCGTAGAGGATGTTGTAGCGGGCCACATTGCGCACGTACCATCCGAAGCCCGAGGTGGCCAACAGCCATAGGACCGTGGCCACCACGGCCCCCGGCCACACGCCGCTCCAGCGCTGCTTGCGGTAGGGCCCGAAACGGTAGAGCAGGCCGGTTACGAGCACTGTGCCGCCGAACGCCACCGTATAGCGCGCCAGCCGCCCGGCCCACTGCCAGGCCCACGCGAAGGGAGTCAAAAGGGGGTCCACCTTCATCCAGTTCAAAATTATGCCCTCGATGTGGCCGCCGAACAGGATTAGCACCGAAGCGCCCACCAGCGGCACGCTGGAGGCCAGCACCAGGACCATGGCAACCGCCGAGCCGCGGACAAAATCGCGGTTGCGCGGCACGCGGTAAGCGGCCTGGAAACCTTCGATGAGGCTCTTGATGACGCTCGAAGCGGCCCACAGGGAAACAAAGCCGGCGGCGACCAGCAGCGGCGCGGGGCGGGATCCGCGCGCCTGGAATTGAATCAGAACCAGGTCCTCGGTGCCGGGTGGAACGATTTGCGACAGGAAGTTTTCGATGGTGGAGGAGACAAACTCCGCGCGGGTCTGTACCAGAATAGTGGCCGCGGACGTCAATACTGGGAAGAAGGACAGAAGCGCCGAATACGCCGCGCCCTTGGCGATGGAGAAGCAGTTATCATCGAATGCCGCGACCACACTGCGGCGCAAGAGCCACGGCAGAAGCTTCCACGTGAGCCGCACATTAGCGAGTATAGCGGCCCGCGCGGGAGCGGTGACGGCCCTCCTGGAGGAAAGTTCCCCGGTTTGACAAGACTTGGCGGCCGTTTCTATGATGAAATTTCACACTCTATCAGGATGCCGCGCGCCGAAGCGGCGTCCGCAGTAACCACCATATGGCAACGTTGCGTTTCCAGTCTGGAATTTAGCTATGATCAAAGTCGAAGGTTTAACGAAGCGATACGCCCGTACTGTCGCTGTAGATAACATTTCCTTCGAAGTCGAGAAAGGGCAGATCGTGGGTTTTCTCGGTCCCAACGGGGCGGGAAAAACCACCACGATGCGGGTCCTTACCTGTTTCCTGCCACCCACGGCGGGAAATGCCAGCGTGGCCGGCTTCGACGTTCTGGAACAACCCCTCGAGGTAAAAAAGCGCATTGGTTATCTGCCGGAAACCCCGCCGCTTTACCCCGAGATGGAAGTGGACGAGTACCTCGCCTTTGTCGGCCGGTTGAAGGGCATCGGGGCGGCGGATCTTGCGCGGCGCATGAATGAAGTGACGGAACGGTGCGCGCTGGGCGATGTCCGGAAGAAACTGATCGGCAAGCTCTCCAAGGGCTTCCGGCAGCGCGTGGGGCTGGCGCAGGCTATCATCCACAACCCGGACGTCCTGATTCTGGACGAGCCCACCAGCGGTCTCGACCCCAAGCAGATTATCGAAACACGCGAACTGATCCGCAGCCTGGCCGGGGACCACACCATCATCCTCAGCACCCATATTCTTTCCGAGGTGGAGCACTCCTGCGAGCGCGTCATCATCATCAGCAAGGGCAAGCTGGTGGCCATTGACTCGGTGGCCAACCTGACCAACCGGCTGCGCGGTTCCGAGGCCGTCGCCGTTGAAGTCGAAGCGCCCGAGGGCGCGCTCAACGAGCGCGATGTGCTGACGCGCCTGGAGCAGGTGGCCGGGGTGAGCCGCGTGCTGCCCAAGGGCAGCCGGGACGGCCGCGCCACCTTCGAAGTGGAAAGCCTGCAGGGACGCCACATCCGCGCCGAACTGGCGCGCGCCGTGGTGAACGCCGGCTGGAACCTCAACGAACTGCGCGCCGTCGGGTTCAGCCTGGAAGACATCTTCCTGCAACTCACCACCTCCGAAGCCAAGGGCGCCACCGCCGCCAATAAGGGGGCCAAATGAAAAACATGTGGATCATTGCTCGAAAAGAACTGAACAGTTACTTCGCGTCGCCCATCGCCTATCTGCTGATGGCGTTTTTCGGGTTGATTTTCGGGTTCGGCTTTTTCACCGCCACCCGGGATTTCGTGCGCTTCAGCTTCCAGGCGCAGATGATGGGCCGCAGCATGCCCATGAACATCAACGAGCAGATCATCCGCCCCCTGCTGGGCTTTGCCAGCACCGTGGCACTGTTCATCGTACCCATGATCACCATGCGGCTGTTTGCCGAAGAGAAGCGCACCGGCACCATCGAACTGCTCATGACCTCGCCCGTGCGGGATATCGAAATCATCGTGGGGAAATGGCTGGCCGCCATGGGGCTGTACGCCTGCGTGCTGGGCATGTCGGCGCTTAACATCGCCATGCTGTTCGCCTTCGGCAAGCCGGATTGGAGACCGGTGCTGGTGGCCTACCTGGGATTGCTGCTGCAGGGCGGCACGCTGCTGGCCATCGGTGCGTTCATCTCCACCACCACGCGCAACCAGATCATCGCCGGGGGCGTCACGTTTTTCGTGTGCCTGCTGCTGTGGCTGCTGAGCTGGTTCACGGCTTTTGACAGCACCGGGTGGGCTTCGGTGGTCAACTATCTTTCCATCGTCACGCACTTCGACACGTTCGCCAAGGGCGTGCTCGACAGCCGTGACGTCGTATTCTACGTATCCATGATTTTCCTGGGACTCTTTATCACGTCGCGTTCCATGGAATCGCTGAGATGGAGGGCGTAACATGAAAACCGACTGGCTCAAGAAAAGGCAAACCAAGTACACGGCCTACGCGACCACTTACATCCTGATCGTGGTGGCGGTTCTGGCGGCAATCAATTTCCTGGCCAACCGCTACAACAAGTCGTACGACGCCACGGCCAACAAGCAGTACAGCCTCTCCGAGCAGACTGCCAAAGTGGTTAAGGGCCTGAATCGCGACATCCACATCACCTATTTCGATGAGACCGCGCGTTTTCCGCAGGCGCGCGACCTGCTGGACCGCTACAAGGATCTCTCCCCGAAAATTCAGGTAACCTACATCGACCCGGTTCGCAAGCCGCAGGTGGCGCGCGCCGCCGGTTACATGCGCGACGCACCCATCCTGGTGGATAGCGGCCTGCGCAAGGAATCCGCCAAGAGCCTGACCGAAGAGGAGGTCACGGGCGCGCTGATCCGCTCGCTCAAGAGCGGCGAGCGCACCGCCTGCTTCCTGAGCGGCAGCGGCGAGCACGACCTGGACGATTCCGGGCCGCGCGGCTATTCCTCGCTGAAGGAAGCGCTGGAAAAGAACAATTACAAGACGCGCAGCATTTCGCTGGCCGCATCCATTGCCAAGCCGCAAGGCGCGGCCCAGGTGGGCCAGGTGGCGCAGGCGAAGTTCGAAATTCCGAAGGATTGCAGCGTGCTGGTGGCGGCGGGTCCCAAGACGGCCTATACCGCCCCGGTGGTTGCCGCCATCAGGTCCTATGTGGAAGGCGGCGGGCACGCCCTGTTCCTGCTGGACACGCCGGTAGCCATCGGCAAGCAGGAGCAGGCCGCGGATAATGCGGATCTCGAGAAGTTGCTGGCGGATTGGGGGGTAACGGCGAACAAAGACCTGGCCCTGGACCTCAGCGGCCTGGGCGGCATTTTCCAGCTCGGCCCCGAAGTGCCGGTTATCGCCTCATACGATTCGCAGCCCATCGTGCGGGACATGAACCGGATTCCCACCGCGTTTCCACTTTCCCGGACCCTGGAAGCGAAGAACGGCGACAAGACCACCGTGGAGAAATTGTTTTCGACGACGGACGACAGCGTAGCCGTGACCAATGCCAGCGGGCCGATCGACCCGAAGAAAGGCAGAAAAGGGCCGCTCACGCTGGCCGCGGCCGGCACCTACAACGGCGGCAACGGCGTGCAGGGCAGGTTCGTGGTGTACGGGACCTCGCTGTGGGCGCAGAACGGAATCTTCGGTTCGCGCTCCATCGGCAACCGTGACCTCATGCTGAACACCTTCAACTGGTTGAGCTCGGACGAAGACCTCATTTCCATCCGGCCCAAGGAAGCCCAGGACCAGCCGCTGAATGTGAACGGGCAGAGAATGTCCCTGCTGTTTTGGATGAGCGTGGTATTCTTCCCGCTGGCCGTGGTCGGCTCCGGCATGGTCACGTGGTGGCGCAGGAGGTAGCACGATGAAATTCCGGGGACTACTGGTTGCGGCCGCCCTGCTGGCGGTGCTGGGAGGGCTGCTATACTGGTCGAACAAAAAGCAAAAATTGGCCGACGCGAAAGGGCCGGATGCGGGCGGCTCGCTGAAGCTCCTTTCCATTCCGGAAGATCAGATCAAGGACGTCAAGCTGGTCAGGACCGTGGACACCACGGTCCTTAGCAAGGGGAACGACGGCAAGTGGCAGATTGCGGAACCCAAGCCGTTGCCGGCGGACCAGGACGCGGTCAACTCGATGGTGTCGAGCCTCTCATCCCTCACCGGGGACAAGCTCGTGGAGGAGAAGGCCGCGGATATCTCTCCTTATGGTCTCAAGCCGCCGACCCTGGAAGTGGAAGTCGGCCTGAAGAACGGCAAGACGGACAAGCTCATGATCGGCGACGAAATTCCCACCGGCGGCGGTAACTACGCCATGGTGGCCGGCGACCCGCGCGTGTTCACGATCTTCAGCTCCACTAAGACGAATTTCGACAAGGGATCCAACGACCTGCGTGACAAGCGCCTGCTGACCTTCGATTCCGAAAAGCTCACGCGCGTGGATCTCCAGAGCGGCGGCCAGACCCTCGAGTTCGGCAAGAACGCCAACAACGACTGGTCCATCCTGAAGCCCAGGACGCTGCGAGCGGACGGGTCCCAGGTGGAGGAACTCATCCGCAAGCTGAAGGACGCCAGGATGGATACCCTCACCACCGCCGAAGACGCCAAAAAGGCGGCCGCGGCTTTCGGCTCGGGAACGCGGGTTGCCGTCGCGACGGTCTCCGACCCCAACGGGAACCAGCAACTGGAAGTCCGCCGGGACAAGGACAAGAACTACTACGCCAAAAGCTCCGTGGTGGAAGGAATCTGGAAGGTGGGCAGCGACCTCGGTGAGGGCCTGGACAAGAAGCTGGACGACTTCCGCAACAAGAAGATCTTCGACTTCGGCTGGAGCGATCCCACCAAGGTGGAGGTGCGCAACGGTTCCAATACCGCCGCTTACACGAAGAGCGGCGACAAGTGGATGGCCGGTTCCAAGCAGATGGATGCCTCCTCCGTACAGGCGCTGATCGAGAAATTGCGCGACCTGAGCGCCGCGAAATTTCCCGACACGGCGCCGGCCGGGGCCGCGGTCCTCGATGCCACCGTGTCCTCGAACGACGGCAAGCGGGTCGAAAAGGTCACGCTAACCAAGGCGGGCAACAGCTATTTCGCGAAGCGGGATGGCGAGCCGAGCATCTATGAAGTGGACGCCAAGGCGGTGGAAGATTTGCAGAAAGCAGCCGGTGAAGTAAAGGAGTACCAACCGCCTAAGAAGTAGACAGTGAACGGCCTTCTCACAGACCTCTACGAACTGATCATGGCCGCCGGTTACTGGCAAGCCGGCAAGGTTGGTGAGAAGGCCGTGTTTGAGCTCTCCGTCCGCCGCCTCCCCGAAAACCGCAATTTCATTCTCGCCGCCGGCCTGCACAGCGCCGTGGAGTATCTGCTGAACCTGGTGTTCCAGGAAGAAGAGATCGCCTACCTGCGCGGGCTTCCGCAATTCTCGCTGGTTCCGCCCGCCTTCTTCGATTACCTGAGGGATTTCCGTTTCACGGGGGACCTGTTCGCCGTGCCCGAGGGGACTCCTGTTTTCGCCGGCGAACCGCTCCTGATCGTCCGCGCCCCCATCATCGAGGCGCAGATTCCGGAGACCTTCCTGCTGGCCGCCATCAGCTTCGAAACCATGATCGCCAGCAAAGCCGCACGCGTGGCGGCGGCGGCCGGCGGCCGGGGGGTGGTGGAGTTTGGGACCCGCCGGGCGCACGGCCCGGAATCCGGTGTACTGGCGGGACGCGCGGCCTACCTGGGCGGCTGTATCGGGACCAGCAATGTTCTGGCGGGCTTCCGCTACGGCATTCCCGTGATGGGCACATCGGCGCATTCCTGGGTAATGTCGTTCTGCAGCGAGGCCAGGGCATTCCGCAAGTTGCAGGAGGTGCTCGGTCCCAACACCATTCAGTTGGTGGATACCTACGATACGCTCGAAGGCGTGCGGAGGGCCGCGGAGGCGGGCCGCCCGTTGTGGGGCATCCGGATCGACAGCGGCGATTTTCTGGCACTCTCGCGAGCCGCGCGGCGTATTCTGGACGATGCCGGGCTTCAGGAGGCCAGGATCATGCTGAGCGGCGACCTGGACGAGTACCGCATTCGCGACCTGCTGGCCGCCGGCGCGCCGGTGGACGCCTTCGGGGTGGGAACACAACTGGCCACCTCCGCTGACGCTCCCAATCTGGGCGCCATATATAAGCTGGTAGAATTGGATATCAGCGGCATCAAGCGGTTCACCGCCAAGTTCAGCGAGAGCAAGCGGACCTTGCCGGGCGCTAAACAGATTTTCCGGTTTCCCAATCGCGACGTGCTGGCCCGCGCCGGCGAGTGCAGCCCCGGCGAGCCGCTGCTGCGGCCGATCATCTTGGGGGGCCGCCTGCTGGAGCCGCTGCCAGGCGCACGGGACGCGCGTGCCACCGCCACCCGGAACCTGGCGCGCCTACCAGGGGCGATGCGAGGGCTCGAACCCGCTCCGCCCTGGCCGCTCGAACTGAGCAGGGACCTCCAGGCGTTGGTGGAGCAGACCAGCCGCAACGTTTTCACGACAGTGTCATGAGACGGGTATTCTTCGATATCGACACCCAGATCGATTTCCTGTTTCCAGCCGGCGCCTTGTACGTGCCCGGCGCCGAGCGGCTGCTACCCGCCATCATCCAGTTGAACCGCTATGCCGTTGCGCACGGGTTCCCGCTGGTCTCAGACATGGACGCCCATACCGAGAACGATCCCGAGTTCCGCGTTTGGCCGCCACACTGCGTAGTGGGGACCACCGGCCAGTTGAAACCGGCGGCGACCGTGGTGGACACGCCAGTGGTGGTTCCTCCCGACGCTGTGGACCTGCGGATAGAAGGCGCGCGCCAGATCCTCTTTGAGAAGCGCAAGCTGGACCCCTTTACCAACCCCAATATACACACCCTGCTGGAAGCACTGCGAGCGGACGAATACCTGGTCTACGGCGTGGTCACCGAATATTGCGTGCGCTGCGCCGCTCTTGGGCTTCTGCGCACGGGCAAGCCCGTCACGCTGGTGACGGACGCCATCGAAACACTGAAGCGCGAGGACTCCGAGCGCACCCTACAGGAGTTCACGGCAGGCGGCGGGCGCCTGGCCACGGTCGGGGAGATCTGCACCTAGATGGGTAAACGCATCTACCTGCTCCTGCGCGAACTGCATCTGTACCT
Source organism: Acidobacteriota bacterium (assembly GCA_023380575.1). The sequence continues at coordinate 7,506 of JAMCRM010000243.1, forward strand.
CGGCCTGTTTGTTGCTCCTTTCGTGTTGCTGTTCGCTATCAGTATTTTTTTCCTTGTGCATTCCTGGATTCCCGGCGTGCCGCAAGAGCCCGGGG
>JAMCRM010000244.1 GCA_023380575.1 Acidobacteriota bacterium
TACGCCATTCACGCTGACCGAAGTCCCTCCGAGTTCCCTTGGCAGTGGCGGCACGGCGGACAAAGTCGTAGCCGAGAGATTGGCGCCGAAGATCGAGGCGAGTGAACCTGCTGCAAGCGCCGGGCCTCCGCCGGTCTGTGGGAAGCCGGACATCGTGAGAGGTGAGAGTCCAGCCGCGTAGCTGGCGGCATTCACAACGCCGCCGGGGTTGATAACGGGTTGCTGACCCCACGCTGAACCAAAGCATGTAACCAGGCATAGAAGGCCACGTTTCATTGCCCGGCCGCCCCTGAAACAGTGAATGAGTACGTCACGTCCCGCTAAGAACACATATGGTACCTGATATACTGCCTTGATGCTCGGGCGGCCGCGCTCAGGCTACGGGCTTCTGGAAGAGCGTCGACGCCACGCGCGAGCGGCTTTTCGAGGCTTGGAGGGCCGCGGTCGCGCGCGGGCTGAAGTAGGGTCTCCGCGTGCTCCGCGGTCCTCCGCGCCTCCGCGGTGAATCACCGCTGCGCCGCGCCGTTCGCCGATGCCGGCCCCTGCTGCCCGGGCGGCGGAGGCGGAAGCTGTGCGGCAAGCGCCTTCATTTGTGGGAACAGACCCGTGTTGGTATTGTACTGGCGCTGCGGGAAGGTGCGGATCTCTGCGTCGACGGCCTTTACCCGGTTCCCGGGACTCGGGTGGTCCGAAAGGAATTGCGGCACGCCGGGGCCGCCCCGGGCCTGCAATTTCTCGAAGAACTGCGCCATGGCGAGCGGGTTATATCCCGCCTCGGCCATGATGCGCGCGCCGAGGGCGTCCGCCTGCTTTTCATCATCGCGGGAATACTTAAGAAACAGCCCGTTCAACGCCACCCCCAAGCCCGCATTCGCGATTTGCGCCGCGGCACTAGTGCCGAGTAGCCCGCCCGCAACTGCCGCGGGTATCTGGATCAGCTCGGCTTTCGACGCCTGGTTCGTGCCGTGCCGCAACGCCACGTGCGAAATCTCGTGGGCCAGAACGCCTGCCAGTTCCGCCTCGTTGTCGGCATACTCAATCAATCCCGAAAACACGAAAGTAGGCCCGCCCGGCAGAGCGAACGCGTTGACCTGTTTTTCGTCCAGCAGAGTGAAGCTGTAGGGCCAGTTGCCGGCCTGCGGCTGCGACGCCAGCTTCCGGCCGATTTCCTTGATGTAGTTTTGAAGCTGCGGGTTCTGAACAACCTGGTACTGCTGGCGCACCTGCGCCGCGGCCTGCTGTCCGAGCTGGACATCCTGTTGAGTGCTGAAGAGATTGAAGCCGGGCGTAGGCACCTGTCCCGGCTGCCGCGCGGCGCACGCCGCGAACCCCAAACCAAGAACCGCCACCGCCCACACCGCGGGTTTACGCACAGTCATCCCCCACCCCCTGATACTGCATACGTCCGGGCAGGACGAACGGTTTCCGCAGCGGATCCGCCGCGCTTCAGGCCTGTGCCTGCGCCCTCTGAGTGGACGCCCGCAACGGCAGCCGCTGCGTGGCAAGCGATTCGAGCAGGCGCTCGTGGATCGCCTCGTCGAGAAGGTAGTAGACCGTTCCCTCCTGCTCAGTGGCCGCCGCCAGCCCTTTCGAAGCCAGCAGCAGGCAAAACTGCCGCTCCCCAGGGCTGAGGACAGCGGCATCGACGCGCGCAATCCCCCTCGGGCCCGCGCTCAGCTTGCGCAGGAAATCGCGCACGAAGACCTGATCGTCGATTGAGTCGATCACCGCGCTCGCGCGAGTCCAGCGCTGCTCGGGCGAGCCGAAGAAGTACGGTCCCGAAGCGTAGGCCAACAGGAACACGATCACGTCGATGAAGGCCGCCAGCAAAAACGCGAAAAAGTGCCGGCCCGTCGGCGCCGTGAACAGTTCCTGGAACGCAATCATGAGGTCTTCCTGGCCGCTCACCGAGCGATCGACGTACTCGGCGTAGCCGGGAATTTCCGGCCGTGCGACTTTGCCGCTGTGCAGTTGTTGCTCCACATCGCTCCACGGCACGGCGTCGTAAACCTGCCGGAACGCGCGGAGCTGCTTTTCGGTCGGATCGAGCGGCTTCGTCTGCGTGCGAAAGTCGGAGAGCGCCCGCTGCGATGCCTGCATGCGCTCCACCGTCTGGCGGGTGATCTTCGCGTAGCGGTCGAACGCCGTGTACCGCAAACCTTCGCCGGCGCCCTCCTTGTATGAGGTGTTGTACGTCTGCGCTTCGCGGGCAACCGCCTCGCGGATGCCGGCGAGGTATGGGTCGGAGTCCTGAGCGCGCGAAATGAAGCCGTGCGATTTTTCCGCTGCGGTCATTTCGTCGAGCGCGAGCGCGTGCTTTTGGCCTTCGGCGATGGCCCCCGCGACCACCTGCCCGGTCCGGTCCGCCGCGTCGGCGAGCGCGTCGTATAGCTTGCGCTCGATCTGCGCGGGGCGCTCGCGCGCGGAAAACCACGTAAACAGGCTGACGTAGGAAAAGCCGATCGAAACAACGGCGGTGATCGCATACACCGCGATCAGAAGCGCGCGTTTCGCACGGCTGAACCCGATCAGCCACGCCACCAGCACGAGCGCGGTCTGCACACCGGTCGAGGCCAGCAGAGCGAACCAGGAGGACAGGTAGAGCGCCATGCCCTGTTCGGTTGTGTACCACGAGACGATCGAAAGCAGGCAGCTCGCGACAAAGAGAAGCTTGACAATGGGACGTCCGACTTCATCGGCGCCAGAGAGGTTCCCAGAAGAAAGGTAAAACATGCATAAGTAACAACGAAGCTCTGAGGGGCGAAGTTCCAGCAAAATGGGATCGTCCGGAAACCGCTATCCAGGTGTATTAACGAGTGTTAATATGTGAGTAGCCGCGTTGAGGAGCGCGTCCCATGGCACGTGTCGTGGTCCTCGGGGCTGGAATATCCGGCCATACCTCCGCCGCATTCCTTCGCAGGTGGCTCGTTCGCGCCGTGGCAGGCGTGGCGCTTTCTCTGGATCAACTTCAAAATGCTGCAAATCCCCGCGTTGCGCCGGAAATCGCGGAGGCGCAGAGGATACGCGGAGGGCGCAGAGAAAAACTAAATTCATTTCTTCTCCGAGTAGCTCCGCGGTCCTCCGCGCCTCTGCGGTGAAGTCAGTTCCGCGATCAGACCGGTAGCGTCATACACGTTCTTGAGCGCGTCGAGAATGCCCGCCGAGTGGACCGCGATCGCGCGGCCGCGCCGCTCCGTGTAGAGGTAATCCCAGACGAGCGAGTAGATGTTGCCGTCGAAAATGAGACCCACCACTTCGCCCGCACGGTTCACTACAGGGCTGCCCGAGTTGCCTCCGATAATGTCGGCCGTGTTCACGAAGTTGAACGGTGTGTTCAGGTTCAGCCGGTCTTTCGCATCCACCCAGCTCAACGGCAAGGCGAACGCGCCCGCGTCCCCGTGTGCCTTCGCGTGCTGGTACGTGCCGCCGATGGTCGTCGCCCATGGGAACTGCTTCCCCTCGGCCGTGTAGCCCCTGACCGTGCCGAACGAGAGGCGCGGCGTAAACGTGGCGTCCGGATACACATCGGTGCCGTAGATCGCGAACCGGGCCTTCGCTATTTTGCCATACGCCTGGCTCAGCGGTTCGTTTACCTTGTCGTCGTGCGTTCTGCGCAGCGCGCGCGACTCCGGCTCGACCAGCAGCGCAAGGCGGATCATCGGGTCGGTGGACGACTGAATGGCCGCAAGCCCTCCCGCCGCCAGCTTTTTGCGGACGTTCACATCGGCCAGGCTGCTGCCTTTCACCAGTTCCGCCGCGCGCCCCTGCGGCGATTTGCCGTCGAGCGTCTTACGCACGAGAGCGTTTTCCGCGCCCATCACCTCGATGAACATGCTCAGCGAATCGGTCAGCTTGGCAATCTCG
>JAMCRM010000245.1 GCA_023380575.1 Acidobacteriota bacterium
TAGTGCAGTGTTCGCAACTTCGGAAAGGCGGATTGGAATCCTGACACACATTCGCGCCCGTCCGCCCACAATCATTCGCAATTATGGGTTTTCTTACTCACTCACATCAATTGGGAATTTTCGGCAACGGTGCTTGATGACACATACCCGTGTCGATGTTAGTAACCTCACGTTATTCGGTGCGGTGATGTGAAGCACTAAGTCAGGATGCGGGGCCACTGATAAAAAAAGAGCCCGGCGCGGACGCCGGGCTCGTCAGGGGGTTATCTGGAGAACCGCTCAGGACAGGTTGAATTCGGCCTTCACCACTTCATCCTCCAGGGAATGCTGAAGGGTGAAGCCGATCTTTTCGCAGATTCGCATGACATCGCGGTTATCGGGCAGGATGTCGGCGCAAAGCTTGCTGAGCTTTTCGTCCATGCCGACGCGGACGAGGCGGCCGAGGAGTTCTTTGCCCAGGCCACGGCCGTGGTAGCGGTCGCTGACGAGCACCGCGACCTCGGCTTCGTTGGTGCCGTGAATCTTGCTGAGGCGGCCCACGGCGAGAATCTCGGGCTCGCCGGAAATGCCGTGCCTGCGCTCGGCCACCAGCGCCATTTCCCGGTCGTAATCGATGAAGCAGATACGGGTCAGGCGCTCGTGCGCGGTGCGCTGGCTCAGGTTCATGAGGTGGAAGTAGCGCAGGTACACGCTGCGTTCGGAGAGGGTTTCATGGAAGCGCACCATGGCGGGCTCGTCTTCGGGGCGGATGGGCCGGATGGTGACGGTGTCGCCGTCCTTCATGGTCCACTCGGAGACGTAGCGAGTGGGGTAGGGGCGGACAGCCAATTTGGGAATCTGGCTCTGCTCCACCTCGGGCCCGTGAAGGACAACGCGGGCGTCGAGGGCGACCAGCCGCTCGGAGGACGCCAGCAGGGGGTTGATATCTACTTCCTTGATCCAGCGCTGCTCGGTGATCATGCCGCTGAAGCGCACCATGAGCTGGGCGAGGGCGGCGAGGTCCACGGGTTTACGCCCGCGGACGCCCTGCAGCGCCTTCCAGATTTTGGTCTGCTCCATCATGCGGCGGGCGAGCGTGGTGTTCAGGGGGGGCAGGGCCAGGCTGCGGTCCTTAAAGACCTCGACCAACTGTCCTCCGCTGCCGAACAGGAGCACGGGGCCGAACTGGGCGTCCATGCTGCACCCGATGATCAGCTCGTAGCCTTCGCTGAGCTTGATCATGGGCTGGACGGTGACGCCCTGGAAGTGCTCGGCGCCCACCTTGCCGGTGACGGAGGCCTTGATGCGGCTCCAGCCGCGGCGCACGGCGTCGGGGTCCTGAAGGTTCAGCAGAACGCCGCCCACATCGGTCTTGTGGGTGATGGTTTCCGAGTAGAGCTTGAGGACGACGGGGTAGCCGATGCTTTCGGCGTGCTGCACGGCTTCCTGCTCGGTGGCGGCGACGAGGGTCTGGACCACGGGGACGCAGTAGCAACTGAGGACTTCTTTGGACTCGGACTCGGTGAGGATGCTGCGTCCGGCGTCGCGGGCGGCGCTGATGATCTGCTCGGCCCTGGCGCGGCTGGGAGCGCACTCGGCGGTATCGGCGGGCAGCGCGGGAGTTTCGTAGAGCCCGCGCAGGTTGTAGCTGTACTGCCACATGTAGTTGAAGGCGCGCGCCGCGGTGTCCGGGTAGGCGAAAGTCGGAATGTTGGAACGGTTCAGGATGTTCACGCCGGCGGCGACGTCGGAGCCCCCCATCCAGCTTGCCAGAATGGGTTTGTCGATCTTGGCGTAAGGCTTGAGACGTTCGGCGGTCTGGGTGGGGTCGGTCATCGACTGGGGCGTGAGGACTACCAGCAGGCCATCCGTGTTGGGGTTCTTGGCGGCGATTTCAACGGCCTTGGCGTAGCGTTCGGGCGGGGCGTCTCCGAGAATGTCGATGGGATTGTTGTGGCTCCAGGCGGCGGGGAGGATGCCGTTGAGCTCGTCCATGGTTTCCGGCGGCATTTCGGCCAGTTCGCCGTTGCCGGTGATGAGGGCATCGGTGGCCAGCACTCCGGGGCCGCCGGCGTTCGTCAGGATGGTGAGGCGGGGGCCCTTGGGGTTGGGCTGCTTGGCCAGGACTTCAGCCATGTAGAACAGGTCGGCAATGCTGTTGACGCGGAGTACGCCACTGCGCCGGAATGCGGCTTCGAGCACCTCATCGCTGCCGGCGAGCGACCCGGTGTGGGAAGCGGCGGCTTTGGCGGCGGCGGCCGTACGTCCGGCCTTGATCACGATGATGGGCTTGTTCAGGCCCACCTCGCGCGCCGCGGAAATGAAGGCGCGGGCGTCCCCGATGGTCTCCATGTAAAGCACGATGCTGCGTGTGCGGGGATCGTTGCCCAGGTAATAGATGAGGTCGCCCCAGTTGACGTCCAGCATCGAGCCGATGGAGACGAAAGCGCTGAACCCCACCATTTCCTGCAGGCTCCAGTCGAGAACCGCGGTGCACAGCGCGCCGCTCTGGCTGATGAAGCCGACATTGCCGGGCCGGGCGATGGTGGTGGCGAAGGTGGCGTTGAAACCCGAGAGCGGGCTCATCACCCCCAGGCAGTTGGGGCCGATGATGCGCATGTTGCCGCGGCGCGCCTCGGCCAGCACCTGGCGCTCGAGTTCGACCCCCGCGGGGCCGGTTTCCTTGAAGCCGGCGGAGATGATAATGGCGCCCTTCACGCCTTCCTGCACACAATCGCGGATGATGCCGGGCACGCTCGTGGCCGGGGTGACAATCACCGCCAGGTCAACCTGCTCGGGGGTTTCGGCGATGGTCTTGTAGGCCTTCACGCCGAGCACGCTCGGACGCTTCGGATTCACGGGGTAAACGGTTCCGCCGAAAGGGCTGGTAACGAGGTTCCACAGGATGGTGCGTCCCACCGTCCCTGTGGTCTCTGTGGCGCCGATGACCGCCACGGTCTTGGGAGAGAAGAATACGTCCAGCGGCTGGGGCCGGCTGATTCTACGTTTGGCTTTCAGTGCTTGCATGATCGTCCGTCTCGGTCTTCCTACCCAGGGCCAGCTCCTGGCGGGCGGTCAAGACCAGTTATGGCGCGTGCGCCTTTGGACTCCACACACACGCCCTCATCTTGGAATTACTGCGCCCTGCAGTCCAAAGTTTGGCAACGCTACATGACTCGGAATCCCTATTTTAGCTGATCTCGACGCGGATATCTCGTTCAAACGGAAATACTTTTGCGCATTATGTGGCGTTGAAACCCGA
>JAMCRM010000246.1 GCA_023380575.1 Acidobacteriota bacterium
CCCGAACCCACCCCGCGACCCTGGAAGGATGACGACGATGAATCTGACTATTGATCCTTGGATTCCCGCGCTCCGCGCCGATGGCCGCCGCGACCTGTTCAACCTACACGACCTGTTCGCCCAGGCGCACGAACTCCGCGACCTCGCCGTTAAGCCGCACGAACGCGTCGCCCTCATGCGCCTGCTGCTCTGCGTCACGCAGGCCGCCCTCGACGGCCCGGCTGACGAGGCCGAATGGGAAACCTGCCAGCCGCTCATCCAACCGCGCGTCCGCGACTACCTGACGAAATGGAAGTCGGCGTTGGAGTTGCTCGGGGATGGGAAGCGGTGTCTCCAATTCCCAAACCTCCAACCCGGCAAGGAGTCCGATGAAGGCAACGCCGCCACCAAACTCGACCTCGCCCTGGCCACTGGTAACAACTCCACCTTGTTCGACAATTCCGCAGGGGAGGAGCGGGTGCTTCACTCGGCACGAGTGGCCGTCAGCCTCGTTGCTTTCCAGTGCTTCTCTCCCGGCGGACGCATCGGGGTGGCGAAGTGGAACGGCCGGATGCCATTCGAGAATGAAGCGGAAATACTGTGCCCGACTGGTCTAATCACTATTAACCTTGCTTTTATTTTATCTCTGCGTCTCCCAATACTGTGCCAGCACCCCCTGCACCCCCTCCAGCATGGTTCACACGTTCCTTCTTGGAGACAGTTTGCTGGCCACCCTCCATCGCAACCTGATCACCAAAGAAAGCGCCATGTATGACTACGGCGCGGATCGCTGGGGCAAGCCGGTGTGGGAATTGCCCTGCGGCCATGACGGCGACAAGGCCGCACAAACGAACGCCACCTTGACCTATCTGGGGCGTCTAGTCCCGTTGAGCCGCGCCATCCACCTACACGACGGCGGATGTTCGCTCATCCTCGCCAACGGCCTCGACTATCCGAGTTTTCCGGCCTTCCGCGAAGCCACCGCCACGATTGTCAAACGCAAGGACGAACTCGCCGTGCTGCCGGCGTCCACCGCACGCAGTTTGTGGCGGCAACTGGCCGCCATCTCTGTTCAGCGCAGGGCGGGCGCGGACGCCGCCTGCGGACCATTCGCATTGAGTCATGCTTCGAACGCCACCGACACCACGCTGTGGGTCGGCGCGCTGGTCACGGACAAGGCCAAGATCGAAGATGTGGTGGAATCCAACTACTCGCTTCCGCCGGGCATGTTCACTGAGTTGGGCCGCGCCGCGTATGAACAGGGTGTGGCCCATGCGGAGGAACGCGAGGGCGTCTTGATTCAGGCGGTCAAAGCCTATGCCTACTCGTTGAAAATTGGATCGCCCGCCTACGACCGCGCCCGGCAGCAGTTCTGGACACGCGTTGAACAACACCTCACCGCGCTCTTTGGCCTCGCCCGCGACCCAGACCTCGTCGCCGATCTCCCCAACAGCGATTGGGGCAAGGCCGTCGTGGATGCGGCAATGGCCGCCTACGAGCGATCCTGTCCGCGCCAGACACCGCGCCAGATCGAGGCTTACGCGCTGGGCCTGCGCAAACTCACCTATCGCCCGAAACCGAACACCGAACCCAAGACCCAAGCCCATGAGTGAACCCAAACGAACCCCGAAGGCTCGCGCCGTCGATTTCGTCGGCGCGTTGCGCCGCGCCAGCAATGATCGCGGCAAACTCGCCGCCCTCCGGCGCGGGTCCACCGACAACCCGCGTCTCCATGTGGATGCCTGGCCCGTCATCGCCGGTCTCGGCGGCGACATTGGGCAGCCCGCTTATGTGGCCATCGCCGCGCTTTATGCCGCGCATCCCCAGGATGAACCCGATGCCCGCAGTTTTGGCGAGACCTGTCGCCGCATCGCGCAGGGCGACGGCAAGGACATCGCCGAAAGCTTCGGGCGCCGCTTCCGCCGCCTGCTCGCGTGTGATGGGGTGGATGACGTGATCGGCCAGCTTCGTTCGTGGATGCGCCTCGCCGCCAGCAAACGCGTCGGCGTGAACTACGAAAGCCTCTTTGCCGACCTCTGGAACTGGCCGTGGTATGCAGATGACATCCGCGTGAAATGGGCCAAGTCCTTCTGGCAATCAGGCGAATCTGCCTCTCCCGAACCCGCTCAATCCTCCGGCCAATCCGCCCTCGCATGAGCACTGCCACCCTTGACCAGCCAGCCACCACGACGCTGCACCTCACGCAGATCCTCGTCTCCTATGAAAACGCCGTCCGCCTGCTCCGCATCCGCGACACCTACGACTGGCACCAGCGCGTGTGGCAGGCATTCGGAGGGCGCGACGGCCAGCCACGCGACTTCCTCATCCGCGTGGACCGCAAGGAGGAAGCCTATCGTGTCCTGATGCTGTCTCGCTCGGTTCCCGCCAAACCCGACTGGTGCCCCACCAATTGTTTCGGCACCAAAGAAATCCCGGACAGCTTTTTCACGCATCCGCGCTACCGGTTCAGTTTACTGGCCAACCCGACCAAGAAGCTCCGGGTGAATAATGCCGACGGCAGCCGCAAGAAGAATGGCCGTCGCGTGCCGCTGACAAAGCGCGAGGAGTTGGTCGCCTGGCTGCAACGCAAGGCCGAGGCCGGCGGATTCCAGGTCAACCCTGACTCACTCCGCACTATTCCCCGAGGCCGTGAGTTCTTCCACAAGGACGGCAGCTCGCACGGTACGCACACCGCCGTCGAGTTCCAGGGCGAACTCACCGTCACTGATCC
>JAMCRM010000247.1 GCA_023380575.1 Acidobacteriota bacterium
CCAGGACCACTGGAAATCGGAATCCGGAGAGCTGCAATTCCGGGCGCTTTGGTATCCGCAGAGGTCGTACGTGGTGATTCTGATGGGAACCGACCGGAAGAGCGCCACCTATGTCGGCACGCTGGACAGCAACTGGAAGCCCGTACACTCCATTCAGATGCGCACCGGAGGCGATACCTCCTCGATGCTGCGCGGCCTGAGTAAATTTTAGTAGACTCAAATTCCGATGAAAAAATTGCTGGGCCATGTCCTGTGGGCCGCCGTCTCCGCGCTTGCGGCGCTATCCCTCGCGGCCATTGCGCTGAACCGCGGCGAACACATCAACAGCATATGGCTGGTGCTGGCGGCGGCCTGTACCTACATGGTGGGGTTCCGGTTCTACGGCAAATTCATTTCCCTCCGCATCATGCTGCTGGACAATCAGCGGGCCACGCCCGCGGAACGCCTGCGCAACGGACATGATTTCGAACCCACCAACAAATGGGTGCTGTTCGGCCATCATTTCGCCGCCATCGCCGGGCCGGGGCCCCTGGTCGGACCGGTCCTGGCCGCGCAGTTCGGCTATCTTCCCGGCACGCTCTGGATCATCATCGGGGCCGTGCTGGGCGGCGCCGTTCAGGATTTCATCATTCTCTTCGCGTCGATGCGCCGGGACGGAAAATCGCTGGGCCAGATGGCGCGGGAGGAGATCGGTAAAGTGGGCGGCATCACCGCCCTGCTGACGGTCCTCCTGATCATGATCATTCTCCTGGCGGTCATCGCGCTCGTCGTGGTGAATGCGCTGAAGGGCAGCCCCTGGGGCACCTTTACCATTGCCGCCACCATGCCGATTGCCGTCTTCATGGGCTTATACCTGCGCTACTGGCGCCCCGGCAAGGTGCTGGAATGTTCGGTCATCGGATTCCTGCTCGTCGTTGCCAGCATCTTTCTCGGCCAGGCGGTAGCGCATTCCGCCACGCTGGCGCCGCTGTTCACGTTTTCCGGCATCGCGCTGGCGCTGGCCATTATCGTTTACGGTTTTCTGGCCAGTGCGCTGCCGGTCTGGCTGCTGCTGGCCCCGCGCGATTATCTCAGCACCTTCGTGAAACTGGGGGTGGTGTTGATGCTGGGTGCCGGCATCGTCTTCGTCCGGCCGGAACTGCAACTGCCGGCTTTCACGCGCTTTGTGGATGGCACCGGGCCGATTTTCGCCGGCAAGGTCTTTCCGTTCTGCTTTATCACCATCGCCTGCGGCGCCATCTCCGGTTTCCACTCGCTGATCTCCTCGGGAACCACGCCCAAGATGATCGCCAAGGAATGGCACGCCTGGCCCATCGGCTACGGTTCGATGTTGCTGGAAAGCTTCGTGGCCATTATGGCCATGATCGCGGCCGCCGTGCTGCAGCCGGGCGTCTATTTCGCCATCAATTCTCCCGCGGGCGTGGTGGGAACGACGCCGGCCGCGGCGGTCCAGATGATTTCCGGCTGGGGTTTCCCGGTCACCGTCGCGGATATGGAAACCCTGGCGCGCAGCGTGGGCGAGAACACGCTCTTTTACCGCACCGGCGGGGCGCCGTCGCTCGCGGTCGGCATGGCCCATATCTTCGCCCGTACCGGCGGCGGAGAGGCCATCATCGGCTTCTGGTATCACTTCGCCATCATGTTCGAGGCCCTTTTCATCCTCACCATCATCGATGCCGGAACGCGCGTGGGCCGCTTCATGCTGCAGGATGTCCTGGGCCACATCCACAAGCCGTGGGGCCGTACCAGTTGGATGCCCGGCGTGATCGTTACCAGCGCGGCGATCGTTACGGCGTGGGGATATTTTCTTTACCAGGGCGTGCGCGACCCGCTCGGCGGCATCAACTCGCTCTGGCCGCTGTTCGGCATCGCCAACCAATTGCTCGCGGCCATCGCCCTTTGCGTTGCCACCACCATTCTGGTCAGGATGCACGGGGCGAAGTACATGTACATTACCTGCGGACCGCTGATCTGGCTGGTGGTGGTGACTTACACCGCGGCTTGGCAGAAAATATTCTCGCCCGCGCCCGCATTGGGCTTTCTGGCCCAGGCGGACCGGCTGGAAATGGCCTTACGCTCCGGCGTGATTGCCGCCGCCCGGGCCGCCGAGACCCGGACCCTTATCTTCAACGCGCGCCTCGATGCCGCACTGTGCGGCATCTTCCTGGTGCTCGTCACCACCATCCTGATCGACTCCGTGCGCGTGTGGGCCGGAGTGCTGCGCGGCACCCGGGAAGCCGGCGTGAAAGAGGCGCCGTTTGTCGTCTCGAAAATGAGCGCGGGGGAGATATGAGGCGGCTGCGCCACCTTGCCGGTCTGCTGCGCTCCCTGCTGAAGGAACTTGCCGACGAGAATGCCTATGAGCGCCACCTGGCCGCCCACGGCCGCACGCATTCCCCCGAGGAATGGCGCCGGTTTTCCGACGAACGTCTGGGCGCGCGCTTCACGCGCCCAAAGTGCTGTTAGCGGGCGCTGCGCCGCAACTGCACCGTGACCGAGCGCGGGCCGCCCGAAGCGGCGGTGAAGACCGCTTTCTCGAAACCCGGCGCCGTCACTTCGTATTGGCCGTAGAAGCCGTGGAACGAGGCCGTTCCACGCGAAGCCTTGCCGTGCCATTCACTGGACCACGTGGTCTTCAACAACTGCTTGAGGGCATAATACGCGGGCTTCAATTGACCGTCTTTCGTGATCAGCCCCGCATCGACACCCCTGCCGCCCAATTCATCGATCACGAACCATCGCGTGATCTCCCCGATATACGGCTTTGAGAACGCCAGCGTGTAGTAGTTGACCTGCCAGGCGGCGATCTCCTCGCCGGTCAACGACGGTTGCGGCCCGCTCACACGGGTGCTCCGCGAAGGCGGTGAGAACTCGGTAATGTGCACCGGTTTGCCGAGCGAGCCCAACTGGTCGAGCCCTTCCTCCAGCGCCTTCATCGTGAACGCCCCTTTTCCGAACAACTTGTGCCCCTCCTGGAACGGCATCTGCCCGGAAGCGTAGAAGTGCGCCTGGTGTCCGATGACATCGATGGGCGCTCCCTTCGCCAGCAGGTCTTTCGCGTAATTCAGGATTTTCGGAAGCACCTGGCTCGCGGCGGTGGCAATAGTGGCGTCGTTATTGACCAGTTCGGCATTGGGCAAATACTTGCGTGCGAGCGCGAAACAGCGCGCGCCGTTGGCCGGATCTTCGAAATAGGGAAAAGACGGCGATTTCTGAAACGCCTGCCAGTTCTCCGACTTGTACCAGACCTGCATGGCTATCTCGTTGAGAACGTCGTATTCGTTGATGTGCCGGCCGTATCGCTCGGCCACTTCCTTGATCCGGGCCTCGATCAGTCGCCACCATTCATCGGTCGAGTGTACTTGGGAAATCCAGCGCGGCGGACCATACAGCATGGCGTGAAACCGCATGGTCTTCCCGTGGTCGAGGGCCCAGGCGAGCATGCGGTCCGCATCGGCCCAGTCGGGCTCGCCACCCGGCGTCTTCTTGTAGACACTCCAGTAGTTCACGATGCTGACCGTGTTAAACAGTTCATCCACCACTCCGAGAGCCTTGTCCCTGAGCGGCGGCTCCAGCCGCGGTATGCCCAGCGTACTGGCGCCGAAGCGGAACTCATGCCGCACCAGCCGTATGGCAATGTCGCTCGCAATCGGTTTTCCGGCCGCATCCACGACCCGGATTTGAAAATCGCCTTTGCGGATCTGCTCGATTCGCTGGCGGGCCCGTTCCATCACGGGCTTACTCGCCTCGTCCACTCCGTCGAACGATTGTGCCGCCATCAGGTTCGATGCCACAATCGCGGCCAATAAAAGACGCATAAACCTGATATTATCAGCACGATGAACCGTAGAGAATTCTTCAGAACCACCGGAACGGGGCTGGCTGGCTCGTTCCTTTCGACTCAGATCGCCCGCCAGGCGTTTGCCGCGCCGCGCCGGCCGAACATTCTCGTCATTGTGGCCGATGACCTCGGCTACGCGGACCTGGGCGTGCAGGGATGCAAGGACATACCCTCGCCGAACATCGACAGCATCGCCCGAAACGGCGTGCGCTTCACCAACGGCTACGTCTCCTGCCCGGTGTGCAGCCCCACGCGCGCCGGTCTGGCAACCGGCCGGTATCAGCAGCGCTTCGGGCACGAGCTGAACCCCGGTCCGGCACTCGAAGCCGCTGACAATTTCGGTCTGCCGCTGACCGAAGTGACCCTGGCGAACCGGCTCAAATCGCTGGGCTACGCCACCGGCGCGTTCGGGAAATGGCACCTCGGCTACAGGCCCGAATATCACCCGCAGAAGCGCGGTTTCGACGAGTTCTTCGGCTTCCTGGGCGGCGCGCACTCCTACGTGGACGCCTTGGGGGACAAGGCCAATCCCATTCTGCGCGGCACCGAGCACGTGAACCAAAAGGA
>JAMCRM010000248.1:0-3790 GCA_023380575.1 Acidobacteriota bacterium
TGGTGCGTGCTGCACGGCTTCGGTTCGCCGGTGCACGGAATGGGTCAAGTCACGGTAAACGCGGCTTCGACTTCCGACTCCAATGCAGCGCAGTTCTCGACAACGCTGAGCCAGGCGATCGCGGACACGACCTCGACGACGGTCCACGTGGCCGGCGAACCCGGCGGGGGCGCGATCGACGTCGCCCGTGTGGGAGATGTGTTCCGGATCGGCAGTGAGAACGTGAAGATCACCGCCAAGACAAGTGCGGCCGAGTGGGAGGTGATCCGGAATTACGGGAGCGGGGTGGATCCGGCGACGACTACTGCCGCGAGCCATCCTGTGGGCGCTACCGTAATCGCGCGCTGCTCCGCGTGGCCGGAGCGAGGAGCTACCGGCATCTGGTGGAATTTCGCAACGGACCCGCACGGCTACAACGCGAACGGCTTGACTGTGGACACGGACAATCCATACATGGGGACCGGGCACCAAATGTTCGGGCTGAACGACACGTTCGTCCGGATCGGAGAAGACAGCGGGTGCAGTACGAACGCAGGGAGTCCCATGTGCTGGGTGACCAGAATTGGCGCGATGCCCGAGTCGCTGCATCGCCCGCCGACGCATTACGTGAATGTTTACCCCCCGTTTGCGGGGCTGAAGGCGTTCAGCTACGGGCCGGAGTCGCATCCGAGCCAGGTGCAGACGCAAGCGAGCGCATACGAGCAGCAATGGATGCTGGATTCCAGGCCCATCATCGCCGGTACGTTCCTGGCCGGTCCTTCCGCGAAGGTTGCCGGCGCCACGCAACTGTATCTCTCCAGCGAAACCCTCAATCCAAAGCGGCTGGCGACGTACGCTTTTTGCGGAGCGCATCCATTGAAGGACATCAGCGGGCCGGGGAGCGCGATCGGCGATGGCGCGGCAGATGCGTATAAGTACTGCGTGGCCGCGGCAGCCGGCGAGTGCTACCCAGGCTCGGCGGCCGGGCAGGTATATGTCAACTGTCCGAACCTGACCAACCCGGGCGGCTGCTACAGCAACCAGTATCAGGACAGCTTGCAGAGCACGGAAGACATCTGCGTGGGAGACGGCATGGCGGGGTTTGGAGCGCAGGTGGTGCAGATCGGGGTTCAGCAGATGGATCGCGCCAGTTCGTATTCGCGTGTGATCACGGCCGGTTTCGGGCGTTACAGGCGGCAGCCCGAAGCATACTGGGCGAACGGCAAAGCGCTGCCGGACGGATCGTGGGCTTTGTTCACCAGCCGCTGGGTGGACAATCAGCGCAGCGACATCTATGCCGTGAAGCTGCCGCCCTATCCGGCGCGGGATTCCGTGAACCGGGCAACGTTCGTGCCGATGCCCGTACAGGTGGGAACGGCGCCGGCGGGGGCCACCACCGCCGTGGTGGAGTTCGGCTACGACACCGATTTCCACTGCACATCACGGGGCGAGGCCTGCGTTGCGGCGTCCGGTGCGGTGAATGAGGCGAACCCGTTTCGCTGGGCAAGCGAGACGTACAGCGGCGTTCCCTGCGCGGGCGGCTGTACGATCGCCATACCGGCGATTCCACAGCGGGTGCTGTATTACCGGGTGAATTACCGGGCCTCGGACGCTACGGTCACCGCCAGGGGAAGAACGGAGGTTGCGGTGGCGCCCTGAGGCTTCTGGAGCACGGCGATGACATCGGGCCGGAAGCGCGCGAACGCAGGCAGGGCGAGCGCGCGAGCGAGCAGCAGTTCCGGAATCACCACCGGCCCGAGCATCGCCAGCACAGCGGCGGTTCGCACTGTCTTCAACTCCTGCACGGCGAAACCGGTCTCAGCCGCAAGCGATGCGATCCTCCAGGGTGTATTGAGGCGGTACCGGGTAGGGAAGGCGTCTTTTTCTTCGCGTCCATCGAGGCATCTGATAAGCAGGTTCTTGAGTGAAGCCGGGATGCACGCCGAGGCGAGGATAAACGGGTTCCAGAGATTGGGCGTGTGTAGGATGAAAAAACCGCCGGGTTCGAGGACGCGCCAGACCTCGCGCAGCATGTGGGCGGGGTCAGACAGGTGCTCGACAACCATGTTTGCGGTCACGAGTTGAACGGAGCGGTCCGCGACAGCGAGACTGCGGCCGATATCGCCTCGGAACTTGTGCCGGATAGCCGTGTTCTCGCGCAGGCTTTCGTGATCGTAATCGGCGCCGATGATGAACCGGGCCCGTCCCGCACTATGCCTGAATCTCTCGGCCTGCCCGGGTTCGAGCCACTCGTGGACGAGCGCGCGGCCGCAGCCGGCGTCGAGCCAGACGGTGACGGGTCCGAGGTGCTGCTCAACGGTCTCGAAGTAGTCGTACTGGGAACTCCGCAATCCCGGTGCGAGGATACGCTGCAAGCGCCAGTAAAACCTCAAGAGGCTTTCTCGCATAACGATATTCCGAATGCTACAACACCCCATCGAGCGGGCAAACTTACGGCTTCCCGGTTTGCGCAGTGCGGACTTCGGCCAGTGCGGCCTGATGGAGGGCGACTGTGAGTCCGGCAAGCGTGGGGAAATAATACGAGTACGCAATCCCCATGAAGAACCCATTAACCGTGAAAACGACGAGCGATGCGAACAGGACGTACGCGCAGTTCGCGATATCCGCAAACTCCTGTTGGCCCCGCAGACGGCGATAAATAGCAAAGTTGGTGCGGAGGCAGAACGCCATCGCGAGCAGGTAGAACAAAAGCGCCGGCAGTCCGGCTTCGCTGGAAATCTGCGTATACGTATTGTGAGGCTGCATCCAGCCCAAGCCGAGGGACTTTATCTTCGGATCGTCCGCGGCGGCGACCCCGAACATACCGGGGCCGACGCCGAACAGAGGATGCTCGGCAGTGTACCGCATGCTGGTCAGCAACAGGCTCATCCTGCTTTCGCTCGAAGCTACAGCCCGCTGTTCTTCCATTGAGAGGGCGTTGCGCCCGCCGGCGGGGCTATCCGCGAACAGCAGCCGATAGCGGTCGAGCACATCCGCGGGCGCGAGAGCCACTGCGATCAGCACCGAAAGCAGGGCCGCCCCGGCCATTAACGGCTTGAATTTTCGCGGGCAACGGAAGAACAACATCGCAAGGAGAACGGCCATGACGATCAGGCCGCCGCGGGAACCCGTCCGGAACGAGAGCAGCAGCAACAGCAACGCGCCAGCGCCCCCGGCCGCCTTCAGGAATCGGGAACTTCCACGGCTTGCCAGCATTAACACGCAGGCGGGTATGCTGATGTTCAGGAAGAATGCCAGATCGTTAGGATTGCCGAGGGTGCCTGTCTGCCCAAACTGGAGGCGCTCGATCGTTTCGGGAGCGATGAAAAACGAGAGAGCCGCGACCAGCATGGCGCCCCAGGCGATCGCGTACATCGCTTTCCTGCATTGGTTCGTGGTAATCAACAGTCCGGCGATCGTGACGTAAAAAATATAGGACTTGAACCAGACATTGACCAGCATGTTGACGCTGCCGCCCTTCCAGATGCTGAATGGTGTGGCGAGCAGAAGCCAGAACGCAAAAGCAGTGAGGAAAATGGCGGGCCGAGCCGAGAGCGCCCGGCGAATGCCGCCGGAAAGCGCGGTGAGCACGAGGGCGGAAATCGAGATGATCCGCACCACGGCAAAATAGCCGCCGAGGTGAATCGCGATCTGGTCCGAGGTGCGGCTGTAAACCAAGAAGAGTTGCAGATGGCCGAGAAGGAGGGCAAACGGGTGGAGTTGCTGGTGGTGCCCGGCGTGGATCCGTTCGATGCCATGGTTCAGACTGCCGCGAAGCTGCAGGCGTCCCGCATGGTCACCGGGGTTTCCG
>JAMCRM010000248.1:3800-4227 GCA_023380575.1 Acidobacteriota bacterium
GGTGCGCCCGGAAAGCGCGGCGCCGGCGGGCGCGCAAACGGCGGCCTTACACGATCATTCAGGGTTCCCGAAAACCTCATGCAGAAGCCCGATCAGGGCGGCACACGGCGTGCGCGGCCGGTGCACGCCGCAGCTATGTCCAACGCAGGATACCACTTCCGCCGGAGATATGGAATAGAACCAAGCGGCTAAGGGATGGGGGGTGCCCGGCTGAAGCCCGGCTGCGGACTAAAGTCCGTCCGCCCGGCAACGGCGGGCCGGAAGTTCTCGGAGGCAGGGTCGAAAAACCCTCTGTGGCGCACGCTTCAGCGTGCTGCCGCCGGCTTCAGCCGGCGGTCCGGCAAGGCCGGCGAACTGAAGTTCGCCGCGGCACGCTGAAGCGTGCGCCACGCGGTTTTTCATAACCTTTCGCGGGCCGAAGGCCCAT
>JAMCRM010000249.1 GCA_023380575.1 Acidobacteriota bacterium
GCAAACGCCAGTACGCGGCCAGCGCCAGTGCATACAGCGTCAGGTAGTGGGGCAGCCAGGCGCGCCACCAGTCCGAGATCCAGACGTAGGGCGCGCGCATGCGCTGCAGCCGTTCCATGAGGGGAGTGAGGCGGGTGAAGAATGCCTGCGTTTCGCCCACACCGGCCTGATAGCGCGAAGCAACCAGCAGGACGAGCGCCGCCCCGAACAGCGGAATGAAGGCATAGATCCTCCTGCGCATAATCTGCGGCTTAGCCGGCCAGAGCGCCAGGCAGAAATAGAGGCCCCAGAACGGGTACACCGTGGGAGGATGCATCAGGAAGGCGGCGGCGCCGGCGATACCGGCGGCGAGATAGCGCCCGTGAGCGGTGAGCCCCAGCGCCAGCACCAGCAGCGGAACCGCGAATCCGCGGGGCACCGGTTCGTACTCGAATGTCAGGACGGTCGGTCCCACGATAGTGGCGCCCAGCGAGAATATGGCGGTCGCCAGAAGCGCCGGCAGAGCCGGCAATCCGGCGGCGGTCGCCATCAGGTACAGTCCCCAGATTCCCAGGGCGCGAAAGCCGAGTTGCTCCGCGGCGAGCACGGTGCGAAACTGCAGCCCGGTGATGCGCCGCAGGGCAAGCGCGCTTTCGTCGTAAAGGGTGAAGGAAACATGCGGGCGCTGCACCAGGATGTCCTGTCGCAGCAGGCTGGTGTCCCGCAGGTGCTCCAGAATGGGCGCGTAGATCTGGGTATCGGATTGAAGCCAGGTGTGGCCCGGGAATTGAAAATAGCTCAGCAGGGTAAGAACGGCAATACACGCGCCAATGAGGAACGGCTTCATTGCGCCGGGGTCTTCTCCAGTTGCTCTTTGGCCCAGACGCGGCGCGGATTCAACGCGAGCGATTTGGTAAAGGCCTGGCGCGCTTCCGTGTTCCGGTTCAGCTTGCGCAGGCTCATGCCGAGCCAGAGATAGGCGTCGGCGGACTTCGGATCGAACTGGATGGCCTTTTGCAGGTCCTGAATCGCCGCTTCCGGTCCGCCGCCAAAGGCCGCGGGCAGGTAATAGTTGCCGACGCCCCGGGCCAGCCATGCTCTGGCGGATTTCGGATCCCGTTCAATCGCCTTGTTGACGGCCTCGCGCGCGCGCTTGCCATAGGAGAGCCCCGCCAGCACGTTGGCGGGAATCACCTGGCCGCAGAGAGTGCCCAGAACCCGGTAGTATTCCGCGGAATCCGGCTTCAGGCTGACGGCGCGTTCCGCGGACCGGATGCCGGCTTCGGCGACACGCTTGGCCTGTGCCTTGTCGCGGACCTCCAGCGCCACTTCCGCCAGGTAGGAGGAAGCCAGCGCCACGCGGTACTGCGCCTGGGCGTCGTTGGGGGACTTTTGAGCGGCGGCAGAGAGGTCCGCAATCATCTTCTCGAGAGCGGGCCGGTCCTGCCGGTCGCGGGCCGCTTCGAGACCGGTCTGCGCCCAGAGAAGGGAACCTGTCAGCAAGGAAATCAGAATCGCATTGACCATGCTTCTATTACAACTCCGTAATGCGCCGCTCCACCAGCAGGAAAAACAAACCGGCGGCGATCAGCAGAAATCCGTTCACCGCCAGCACCGTGGGCGCGCTGTACATCGGCACCAGCCAGCCGACGACGAGGCTGCCGATGGGCATTCCGCCCCGGAAAGCAACATTATAGACACTCATGACCCGGCCCCTCATCTGATTATCGGTGATGAGTTGCACCAGGGAACTGATGTTGGCGAACACCGACATCAGCGAGAGGCCCGAAACGAACAGCAGGACGCAGCCCAGCACGATGGAATGGGAAAGCGCGAATCCCGAGATGGCGCCGCCCAGGCACATCAGCATCAATAAAGCCACCCGGCCCTTGTTGCGGAAGTCGCCCATGGCGGCGACGATCAGAGCGCCCGTCACTGAACCGGCGCCCGAGCTCGCCAGGAACAGGGTAAATGTGGCTGGCCCGCGATGGTAGACCTCCTTGGCGAAGACCGGCAGAAAAGTGACCAGCGGAATTCCCAGCGCGGTCATCAGAAACGCCATCAGAATCAGCGATTCCATGCCGCGCTGCTTGCGAATGAAGCCGATTCCCTGTTTCATGCTGGCAAACATGGAAACGGTTGACTTTGCCGGCATGAACTTGACGCGCAGCACCATCAGCGAAGCGATCACCGCGATGAAAGAGACGCCGTTCAGGCCGAAGCACCACACGGCGCCGGCCCCCGCAAGCGCGAAACCCCCGAGGACCGGCCCGATGATGCGGGCCAGGTTGAATTGAATCGAGTTCAGGGCGATGGCGTTCGCCAGATCTTTCTTCTCCACCAGGGAGGGCAGCAGCGCCTGGTATGCCGGTCCGCCAAACGCCTGCACGGAGCCCACCACGAACGACAGGACCAGGATGTGCCAGACCTGCACCACATGAAAACCGATCAGAGCGGCCAGCACAAACGCGCACGCCATCTGGACGAACTGCGACACCAGCAGCAGCCTTCGGCGGTCCATGCGGTCGGCTACCACGCCTCCGATCAGGGAGAACAGAAAAATGGGAATTTCGCCGAGAAAGGCATCCAGGCCGAGAAGGAACGGCGATTTGGAGATCTCGAAGACCAGCCAGCTCTGCGCCACCTTCTGCATCCAGGTCCCGATGCTCGAAGTGCAGGCGCCCATCCACAGCAGGCGGAAGTCCCGGTAATGAAAAGCCTTGAAAACCCGGTGCAGCACGATGGGGGACCGTGTTATGGCAGAGGCTTTTCCCGCTGGATCAGGTGCAAAAGGTTTCCGTCGCAGTCGTTGAAAAAGACCAGCCGGTTTCCCATCACATTGACGGGTTCGGTGACGAACGGGACTCCGGCAGCCTGGAGGCGCTCGCGCGCGGCGTCGAAATCATCCGCCAGGATCGCCAGATGGCGAATACCGGGGTCTTTCATCTTCTGCGGCGCCCTGGAGCCCTCGGAGCGAACGATCTCCAGCATCGTGCCATTGCGCGCTTTCACGAAGAAATTGCCGTCGTAAACGTAATTGATTGCAAATTCCAGGTGATCGACGTACCAGTGCGCAAGCCGCTCCGGATCCGGCGACGCAAGTGCCGTATGCTCCAGTCCTCTGAACATACGAAGGATTGTAACAGATGGCGTGGAGGGAGCTTGGGCGCGGGCCGGGTATGCCCCGGCCCTGAGGGAAAGTGTTTACCTCGCGCAGCAGATCTCCGAGGAGACCAGTGAGGGCGTGGTCTGCGCGTTCCGTGCGAAATAGTTTTTCTGGGCGAGGCGGCTGTACACGTCGCCGGCGATTCCGGCAGCCATGGGGCCGATGGCGGGTTTGCCGCCGGTCAGCAGCACCACCACGACCAGTTTGTTCCGTCCCACATCGTTGAACGACCCGAACCAGCCCAGATGCGCCTGCGTTTCGCCGGTGCAGGTTCCGGTCTTGCCGGCAATGGGTTCATCCTGGCGCGCCCGGCGCGCGGTGCCCTGTTCCACCGCCGCAAGCATTCCCGGCTTGACTTCGGGGATCAGGTCCCGAATATTCAATTCCCGCTTCACACGCGGCGCGAAGTGGCTGACTTCGCTCTGGTTTCTCGGGTATTGCAGATAGTAAAGAGTGCCGCCGTTGGCGAGAGCCGACATCAGGGCGGCCAGTTGCAGCGGCGTCTGCGCGACCTCTTCCCCGAAGCTGGTCAGCATGCCGACTCCGCCGTTCTTGGGTGGCGCCGAAGGATA
>JAMCRM010000250.1 GCA_023380575.1 Acidobacteriota bacterium
TCGCTTACCTCATCGCCAGTCCGGTCACAATGCAGGCGCCGAGCAGAAGAATGCCGGTCTGAATCGTCTCCGTGACCACCACCGCCCTGAGCCCGCCGAGCACGGTGTAGATGGAGACGATGATCGAGATGGTCACAATGGAGACCACCACGTTCAGGCCGAAAAACTGCTGGAACACGGCCGCGCCGGCGTATAGGCTCATGCCGATGTGGATGAACAGCGCCGCCAGGATCGCCATGAACGCCAGGAACGAGCGCGAGGCCGGGCTGTAGCGCCGCTCCAGAAACTCCGGCAGCGTGGAGATCTTGCTGCGGAAGTAAAACGGCGCAAATACCAGCGAGAGCAGGATGAGCGTGAGACAGGCCATCCATTCGAAGTTGCCCCAGACGAGGCCTTCGTTATAGCCCGAGGCCGAGAGGCCGACCAGGTGAATCGTCGAGATGTTCGAGGCGAACAGCGCGGCGCCCACGATACCCCATGGCAGGGAACGGCCGGCCAGAAAATAAACGCTGCCGGTGACCTTCATGCGCCGCGTCGAAAGCACGCCGATGCTCAGGATGGCGATGAGGTAAGCGACGATGATACCCAGGTCCAGAATGGGAATGCGGAGATGCGTTGCCATAGATTATGCGTCCGTATCCTGCACTTCGATGACCGCCTTGATCAGATTCGAACAGGTGCGCAGCGCGGCGAAATCGCGCGGCACATCGACCAGGTTGAGGCGATGCGTGATCCAGGGCGCGGTGTCGATCCGGCCGCCTTCGATCATGCCGATGATGCGGGGAAACTGGTAGCTGCTGTTGCGGCTGGCGTGGATGGTGATTTCGCGCTTGTGCAGCAGCGGGTCGTCGATGGCGACCTTGTCCTTGCAGATGCCGACGAAAACCAGCCTGCCCGCGGGCGCCACGTCATAAACGCTCTGCTCCATGGAGGCGGCGGCCCCGGTGACATCGAATACGACCTCCGCCAGCTTGCCGTCCCGCTCGGCCATCGTTGTAGCGCCGAAGCGCTCCGCGAACTGGCGGCGCCATTCGACCTTCTCGACCACGCGGACGGCGGCGCCAGTGGCGAGCGCGAACTGAATCACGCTCAGGCCGATGGGCCCCGCGCCGATGACCAGCGCCTCTTCGCCCTCCTCCAGTCCCGCGCGTTTGACCGCGTTCGCCCCAACGCCCAGGGTTTCGATGAGCGCCAACTGGTCCAGCGACAGTTTTGCGGATTTGTGCACCAGTTCGACGGGCACGGAAAGGTACGCCTGCATTCCACCATCTGCGTGCAACCCGAGCAGCCGGAGACTTTCGCAGCAGTTGTACCGCTTCAGGCGGCAGGGACGGCACTGCTTGCAGGCCATATAGGGCTCGACCGCGCACTGGTCCCCAGGACGGATGCCCCTGTCGTTCTCGCCGATCTCCACCACCTCGCCGGCCAGTTCATGGCCGATCACCCTGGGAAACGTGTAGGCCGGGTGGACACCGGCAAAGGCGTGATAATCACTGCCGCACACACCGACGCGCCGCATCCGGATCAGCGCGTGTCCCGGCGCGCACGCCGGCGCCGGCACCTGAAGATCCACGAAATTACCAGGCTCTCGAAGAAGAATTTGTCTCATAAGTCGTGTGCTCGCCGGGCGCGGCTCAAACGGCGCCGCATGGGCCTGTATCCTTGTACTCCTTCTGCAGGCGCTTCAGTTCCGCCGTAAGTTCGCGGACCACGCTCGCGAAGGCGGGGACGCCATAGACGTTGTGCATTTCGAGCGGGTCTTCCTTGAGATCGAAAAACTCCCATTCCGGCGCGGTGGCCGGGCCAACTGTGCCCTTCTTCCCACAAGTCTGGCCGTAGTAATAGACCAGCTTATACCGTTTTGTGCGCACGCCCAAGTGCGCGGGAATGTTGAAATGCGCGCCGTGCATCCAGTAGCGGTAATACATGGAGGTGCGCCAATCGCGAGGCGCCTGTCCCTTCAGGAGCGGACGGAAACTGCGGCCCTGCATATCGGCCGGAGCGGAGGCGCCGCCGTAATCGAGCAGCGTTTCGGCGAAATCGAGATTCAGCACCATGTCCCGGTTCACGCTGCCGGGCTTCACCTCCCGTGGATAGCGCACCAGCAGCGGCATGCGAAGCGAGTCCTCGTACATGAAGCGTTTGTCGTAGAGGCCGTGCTCGCCGAGGAAGACGCCCTGGTCCGACGTGTAGACCACGACGGTATTGTTGGCGAGGCCGGAGGCATCGAGATAGTCGAGCACGCGGCCCACGTTGTCATCGACAGACGCCACGCAGCGCAGGTAGGATTTGATGAAGATCTGGTACTGGCGCGGTTTACGCTTCTCCGGCGGCAGGTTGCCGGTTTCCTGCTGGTAGAGCGTGTGCCGCAGGCCGATCTTACACTCGGCCTGGCGAATGGCGTTGCCGCGCGTCTTGTAGTCGTCGTATAGGGTGGCCGGCTCGGGGATGTCCTCGTTCTCGTAAAGATGGGCGTGCTTTTCGTCGTAGCTCCAGGGGTCGTGCGGCGCCTTGTGCTGTAGCAGCAGACAGAAGGGCTTGTCCTTAGGGCGTTTCTGAAGAAACTCGAGGGCCATGTCCGTGATGACGTCGGTGCAGTAGCCCTTTTTCTGGATCATGGCGCCCATCTGGATGAAGTCCGGGTCGAAATACTTGCCCTGGCCCGGCAGAATACTCCAGAAATCGAAACCGGTGGCATTGTTCGCCACGTGCCATTTGCCAACCAGCCCGGTGTGGTAACCCGCGCGCTGCAGCGGCGTGGAAAAGGTCTCCTGGGTGGGCGAAAAGCGGTTGTCCAGGGTGCAGATGCCGTTCAGGTGCGAGTATTTGCCGGTCAGAATGACGGCGCGGCTCGGGGTACACAGCGAGTTGGTGCAGTAGCAGTTGTCGAAGCGCATGCCGCCGTTGGCGATGCGATCGATATTGGGCGTGCGATTGATCCTGCCGCCATAAGCGCCGATGGCCTGCGCGGCGTGATCGTCGCACATGATGTACAGGATATTCGGCCGCTCGGCCCCCGCCCCCCGTAAGACGAACGGGAGGGCGGCGGATTGAACGAAACTTCTACGCGTGACGTTCTTCATACCGGTTCCTTCTAGTGTTCCACGATCGAGACCCGCACGGGCTTTTGAGATTGCAGCCGCAGCCACACTATCAGGTCGTCACTGTCCAGTTGGTGGTTCACGGCGGCGCGGAACTCGCCCGGCGGTAAATCGAGGTCAGCGAGCTATGCGAGACACGGTCCGGAGCAACGGCCCAGCGTCCGTTGGAGCGCACCTGCTGCGACACGGGCCAGTGGTTCCACCAGGGGAACATGGAGCGCTCGCGAATGATCTCTCCGGCGTAGGAGCCGATGGCGGAGCGCGGATCGACGATCACATAGGGCCGGTACTTCGCCTTCAAATTGACCACCTGGATGTTGGCGTGGTCCGGCTGCATCAGCCATTTGTGACGGTCCTGATATTCGGGGAACACCCTCAACTCGCCGCTGAGCGCTTTGCGCCGCTCCTCGTCGAGCCGGACGTACTCGCCGGGCGCGTCCTTTTCCCAGGAGTAGGTGTGGGACTCGCCCTTGAGGTTGGCGAGGGTGACCGCTTCGGGCTCGATGTTGTCTTCCGGCCTGGCGCCGGCGGCGTTGATGACGATCGACTCCTGCCATTGGCGGAAGCCGCCCTTGCCCGGGCCTTTGCCCTCGACCACCACCGGCGTGGAAGACCAGACCTGAACCTTGCGAACGCTCGTGGCATCGGGATAGATGGTGAACGTCTCTTCGACCCAGTCGCCCCATCCGGTCAGTTCGCCGGTGTGGACCATATCATAGTTGAGGTTGACCGGCGCATAGCGCCAGCGGACTACCACGCGGGCCGCGCTGCTCTCGAGAATCCGCACGAAGGAGTAGCGCGCCTGCTTGTCGGCCATGGGTTCGGCGCTGGTTTCGATTTCGCCGGTCCCGGTCTCGAAGAACTGGTTGTTGTACCAGATGCCGTTTTCCGTGGCCCATACGGGCACGTAGCTGGTACCGCGCCAGAGAATGAACTGGTACGGCGCCCCATCGAACCGCACGACGACATCGGCCGCGTCGCCCACGCGCCAGGGATACTCCCATTCATCGGTATAGCGCAAACGGGTGTAATAGCCGCCAAAACGGCCCGGCCCCTTGGGAGCGCCCGGCAAAGCCGGCGGCGACAGCGGCGCCGTTGCGGATGGTTGAACCTCTGCGTACGC
>JAMCRM010000251.1 GCA_023380575.1 Acidobacteriota bacterium
CTGCCGGATAAATGGTGTGGTGACGCGCCAGTCGTGATAGGGCAGGTCGGTTTGGCCGGTAATAATGAGGACCTTCAGGGGCGCCGCGAACATGCCGCCCGCGGCCAGCATTGCGACGAGTAATTTCGTGTGCATTCAGGCCGGATTATATGACTCGCACCCGAAAAGTACAAGCCGTGGGGACTAACCCGCCCGGCCCAGCGTGCGCGCCACGAAAGCCACGGCATCCTTGGGCAGGAAGGGCTTGGCCAGCATTTTACAGCGTGGCGAGTAGGGACAACCCTCGCATCCAATGTCGTGCCCGGACATCAGAACCATGCGCGTCTCCGTATAGTTCGCCGCTACCCAGCGCGCCAGTTCGTGCCCGTCCATGGTGGGCATCACGATATCGGAGAGCACCACGTCGAAACTCTCGGATTTGCAGATCCGCATGGCTTCCGGTCCGTTAGGGGCAGTGCGTACCTCATAGCCTGCGGCGGTGAATGCCCTCCCCAGCAACGTCGTGATCAGGGACTCATCATCGACAATGAGGATTTTAGGCATCGAAAGTATAATTGTATTACGAACTCCGGATCTTTCCGCCTGAAACCCGCAACTGATCTGGCGCGTAGGAATTACCGCATGCGTGTTTTCCTGCTTTTGTGGGTGGCCGGTGTGTTGTACGGCGCCGGGGATGCTCGCGAAATCGTGCGCCGCTCGGTGGAGGCGGACCGGGCCGCCCAGAACCTCGCCCGAAGTTACACCTTCGTGGAGCGGCTCGACTACCGCGAAAAGGACGGATCAGGGCAGGTCAAACGCCGCGAAATCAAGACTTTCGACGTGACTCTTGCGGACGGCACCCCCTACCGCCGCCTGATCGAGCGCGACGACAAGCCCCTCTCCCCCGCCGCGCAACAGCAGGAAGAAGAGCGGCTGCGCAAGAGCATCGCCGACCGCCGGAGCGAGAAGCCGGAGCAGCGGGCTCGCCGCATCCGGGAATGGGAAGCCAAGCGGCGCAAACAGCGGGAATTTGCGCGCGAGGTGGTGAACGCCTTTGACTTCAAACTGCTCGGCGAAGAGCAGGTGGATGGCCACGACACCTATATAATTGAAGCCACGCCGCGCCCCGGTTACCGGCCCGGCAGCGCGGCCGCCCGCTTCCTGACGAAAACCGTGGCCAGGCTGTGGATCAACAAGGCCGACTATGCCTGGGTCAAAGTCGATGCCGAAATGACCGACACGGTTTCGTTCGGCGTCTTTCTGGCCCGGGTGTATAAAGGGACGCGCCTCCACCTGGAGCAGACCCGCGTGAATAATGAAATCTGGCTGCCCCGGCGCATCCAGGTGAGCTCCACCGGACGAATCGCGCTGATCAAGCGATTCGGCGGCGAGTGGGATTACACCTACAGGGATTACCGCAAGTTCCAGGCCGACTCGAGAGTGGTGTCGTTCGGCGATCCGGCCGCAACGCCCCGGTGACCGCGGCACGCCCCGCGGAACACCGCGGCGCGACTTTGTTTCATAGCCTCGAATGTCGTATTATAAGCGGCGGCAGAGGAGAAATTTCCGCTATGCGTTCTTTGATCACGTGCTGTCTTGCAGCGTTATGGATAATTTGTGGTCTGGCGGCCTCGGGGCAGGTAAAGAAGCCGCCCGAAAAACTGACTTTCAAGGCGAAAAACGGAAACATAACTTTCAATCACGCGGCGCATGTCAAACGGGAAAAGGGGAACTGCGCGGTTTGCCATCCCAAGATTTTTCCGCAGGACGTCAGTGCCCCGCTGAACTGGAAAGCGGGCATGCATAAGAAGGCTGAAGTTGCCCACACCTCCTGCGGCTTCTGCCACCACCCCGGCGGACAGGCCTTCGGGGTCACCGGCAATTGCGCCAAGTGCCATCAAAAGAGTTGATCGCATTGCGTGGGGCCGGCCTCATGGAGGATAACCATTTGAACGGGAACAGGCGTTCTTTTCTGAGGGCGGGCGCCGCCACCGCCCTCTCTTACAGCCGCATACGGGGAGCCAATAGTCGCATCCGCATCGCCGGGATCGGGACCGGCGGCCGTTGCTCCTACCTGTTGTACCTGGCCGTCCGCTCGGGAACGGAACTGGTCGCGGTATGCGACGCATACGCCCCGCGGCGCGCCGCCATCAGGGAGAAGCTTGCGCCGGAAGCGCGCGAGTACCTGGACTACCACGAGGTGCTCGGGCGCAACGATATCGACGCCGTTTTCATCGGCGCACCGGATCACTGGCACGTCCCCATGACCATCGATGCCGTCGCGGCCGGCAAGGACGTGTACGTCGAAAAGCCTGTCAGCCACACCATCGAAGAGGGCGAGCGCGTGGCGCGGGCGGTGGCCAACTCCAAACAGGTGGTGCAGGTCGGCTACCAGCAGCGAAGCTGGGAGCACTTCAAGGCGGCTCGTGATGTGATTGCTTCCGGCAAGCTTGGCAAGATCACTATCGTGCTGGCCTCCTGGTATCAGGACTATCTTCGCCACATCAAGCTCAGCCCGCAGGTGGATACGTCCGCTCTCGACTGGAAGCGGTTTTTGGGCTCCGCGCCGGAGCAGCCCTTCCAGGCCATCCGCTTCGGCAACTGGCGCTGGTTCTGGGATTTCGGAGGCGGCCACCTCACCGATCTCTATAGCCACTACTGCGACGTCATTCAGTGGTGCATGGAGGATAAATCGCCGCGCGCCGCCGAGGCCATGGGTACCCGCCATGCCATCCCGCAGTTCGAGTGCCCGGATACCATCACGGCTGTTTACGAATATTCCAACTTCCAGGTGACCTACAGCGGGTCGCTGGCCTGCTCGCTCGACGGCGGCAACATCCTGTTCCGCGGCAGCAACGCCATGATGAAACTCAACCGCGACGGCTTTGCGGTCTATCCCGAGAACATCATCCCCGGCGAGAAGACCAACTACCCGGAGCCGGAGATTGCAATGCGCTCCATGGGCGATGGCACGCTCCAGCATGTGGGGAACTTCCTCGAATGCGTGCGCAGCCGCAAGGCGCCCAATACGGATATCCATTGGGCGGTTGCCGCGGCGCGCTCCGCGCACCTGGGCAACCGGGCTCTGCGCGAGGGGGCGCGTATCACCGCCTGATCCCTCTACAATAGGAGTTGAGGGGTCCGGATAGCTTGCCGTCCATCGAACTGCTTGCGCCCGCGCGCGATCTGGCGTGCGGTATTGCCGCGATCGACTGCGGGGCCGACGCTGTTTACATAGGCGCGCCGCGTTTCGGCGCGCGGGCGGCGGCGGGCAACCAACCGGAGGACATTGCCGCGCTGGTGCGCCACGCGCACCGCTACTGGGCGCGCGTTTACGTCACCCTGAACACGCTGTTGCGCGATGATGAAATCGAGCCCGCGCGGCGCCTGGCGTGGCAATTGCACGAGACCGGCATCGACGGCCTCATTATCCAGGATATGGGGCTGCTCGAAGCCGGGCTGCCTCCCCTGCCATTCATTGCCAGCACCCAGATGCACAATCACACGCCGGAGCGCGTGGCCTTCCTGGAACGGGTGGGGTTTCGGCGCGCCATCCTGGCGCGTGAGTTGGAACTGGAAGAGGTGCGCGCCATTCGCCGCGCCGCCCCGCAAATCGAGCTGGAGTGCTTTGTGCACGGCGCCCTGTGCGTGTGCTACAGCGGGCAGTGCTACCTCAGCTATGCCCTGGGCGGTCGTAGCGGCAACCGCGGGGAATGCGCCCAGCCCTGCCGCAAGCCCTACACCCTGGTGGACGCCGGGGGGAAAGTGCTGGAGCAGCGCGGCCACCTGCTTTCGCTCCGGGACCTGAACCTTTCGGATCACCTTCCCGAATTGCTGGATGCCGGCGTCACGTCGTTCAAAATCGAAGGACGGCTGAAGGACCGGGCCTATGTGGCCAACGTGGTGGCGCACTACCGCCAGAAGCTTGATGCGGCCAGGGTGCAACGGTCCTCTTCGGGCACCGCGGTTCCGGGTTTCGCGCCTGATCCCTCGAAGACTTTTAATCGCGGCTACACAACGTATTTCCTCCATGGCAGGGGCGCGGCGCTGTCGTCCGTCGAAACCCCCAAAATGCGCGGCGAGCGCGTGGGCCGCGTGGTCAGCGTAGATCAGCGGGCCTTCACCCTCGACGGCGGTCCGCAACTGCACCCCGGCGATGGCCTTTGCTGCTTCGATGCCGCGGGCCGGCTGCGCGGCACCGTAGTGAACGGCGTGGCGGGCCGCACCATCACGCCGGACCGGATGGACGCGATCGCTCCCGGCATTTCGCTATACCGCAATCACGATCACGAGTTCCTGGCGCGGGTGGAAAAAAGCCGCCCGGAACGGCGCATTGCCGTGCGGGTTGCGCTCGGCCGCACGTTGGCGATCGAGGACGAGGACGGCGTCCGTGCCGAAGTGGGGCTGGGTGCTATTTCGTCCGCCCACAAGCCCGAACAGGCCAGGGAAACCATCGTTCGCCAACTCGGCAAAACCGGAGATACGGAATTCGCGTGCAAGGTCGTGGAGGTGACAGCCGATCCCGTGCCCTTCCTGCCGGTTTCCGTTCTCAACGCGCTGCGCTGGAAACTGGAAGAAG
>JAMCRM010000252.1 GCA_023380575.1 Acidobacteriota bacterium
CCAGGAGCCGGAGGTGCTGGAGGCGGTGTTCGGCCGCGAACTGAGTTATTTCGTCGATTGTGTAGCGGGCAGCCGGCCTAACGACCTGCTGCCGCTCGAAGATTCCATCGCGGCGCTGCGCATCGCTCTGGCCGCGAGGGATTCGGCGTTAAACGGCACTACTGTGGAGCTCTCATGAAGATCACATCACTTGAAACCATTCTGCTGAGCGTGCCGCCCCCCGAGCCCATCCGCTGGTCGGGGGGCGTGCTCACGATGATTCACGCCTCGCTCATCGAGGTACGCACGGACGAAGGCATCACGGGGCTGGGCGAGCCCTACCTGGGCATCTTCGCTCCGGAGGCCACGCGCGGCATCGTGGAGGCGCTTGCACCGCTGGTGGTGGGCGAGGATCCCACGGATGTGGCCGGCGTATACCACCGGCTCCGGGCCAAGACGCTGTTCTGGGCGCGCAACGGCGCGGGATTATCGGTAATCGGGGCCATCGAAACGGCGCTCTGGGATATCCTGGGCAAGGTGCGGGGCCTGCCGGTTTATGAGTTGCTGGGCGGCAAGGTTCACCAGCGGCTGCCGGTGTATGCCAGCGGCGGGCTGGACAAGTCCCTCGACCAGACCGTGGATGAAATGAAGCGGTACCGCGCGCAGGGTCTGAAGGCGGTGAAGGTGCGGGTGGGGATGGGGCTGCGGCTTGACGTGCCTAAGATCGAGCGGGTTCGCAAGGCCATCGGGCCGGATATGGACCTCATGGTGGACGCCGTGCAGGGACACAACCCGGAGCCCTGGAGCGCCAGCCAGGCCATCGAAGTAGCGCGCGCGCTGGAGCCCTACCGCATCCGTTGGTTCGAAGAGCCCTGCGGCGCCACGGACTATGCCGGCTATGCGCAGGTGCGCCATCACACCCCCATCGCGGTGGCGGGCGGCGAGAGTTCCGTCTCGGCGGCGGAGTTCCGGAACTTTTTCGAAGCCGGAGCGCTCGATATCGTGCAGCCGGATACCTCGCACGCCGGCGGCATCATCGAGACCCGCCGGATTGCGGAATTGGCGGCCAGCTACGGCGTGGGAGTAGCTTTGCATTCGTGGGCCTCCTCCGCCTTGCTGGCGCCCAATTATCACCTGGCCTTTGCCCTCCCGAACTGCCGGATACTGGAATACCCCACCTGGGGTTATCCGCT
Source organism: Acidobacteriota bacterium (assembly GCA_023380575.1). Next base: position 1,173 of record JAMCRM010000252.1, read on the forward strand.
GATCGAGGAGCTTTTCGTGGAGCCGCTGCGCATTGAAAACGGCTATGTTCTGCCGCCCGCCGGGCCCGGGCTGGGGATCCACATTCCGGGCGAGGTCCGCGCGAAATACCCCTTCCGGGGCGGTCCGGGCGCGGTCATGCAGCGCATGGCGGAGTCGGGATCATGATCATCGACTACCACACGCATTTCATGCAACGCGCGCACTTCGGGCCGGAGTTTACGCGGGAATGGGACGCGCGCGGCGGCACCGGCGCCTGGCCCGAAATCACCCCCGAACAGTACGAGGAGGCCTTGAAGCCTGTAGACAGGGCCATTGTCTTCGGCATCACCGCGCATGCCCTGGGCGTCGAGACGCCGCACGAATATGTAGCCGGGCTGGTGGCGCGTAATCCGCGCAAATATATCGGCTTCATGGCGCTGGACCCGAGCCGTCCGGATGCGATCCGGTCCATGGAGCAGGGCCGCGGCGAGTTCGGCCTCCGCGGGATCAAGCTGTACCCGGTGATGTCCCTTTATAACCTTACCGATGCGGCGCTGGGGCCGTTTTTCCGCCGGGCCGAAGAGCTTGGCCTGCCCATCCTGACCCATATGGGGACTTCGCCGGCCACGCGCGGACTGCTGAAATACTCGCTTCCGCTGCTGATCGACGAGGTGGCGGTGGCCTTTCCGAAGCTCAAGATCATCATGGCCCACCTCGGGCACCCCTGGCAGCGCGATGCCGCCATGGTGATCCGCAAGCATGCCAACGTCTACGCGGACATCTCGGGCTTGTGGCACCGCCCGTGGCAGGGCTACGAGGCGCTGGTGGTGTGCCAGGAATGGGGCGTCACGGACAAGTTGCTGTTCGGCTCCGACTACCCTCTTTGGCAGCCGGGCCAGGCTATTGAAGGGCTGCGCAAGTTAAATGATCAGGTGGAAGGAACGCCGCTGCCGCCGATTTCGCGCGAAGTGATTGAAGGGATTCTGCAGCGCAACGTGCTGAAGGAGTTGGGAATAGAGAGCTAAGCCTTGCGGGTGAGAAGCCGCCGCAGCCTGAGGGGCCGCCCTACATGGCAGGTCAGCGTTCGCAATCGGTGCGGCTGAGCTATCCCGCCGCGGTGCGGGTGGTGGGGTGGGCCAGTTTGCGCGCCAGCGTGGCGGCGGTCTCTTCGACCAACTCCGCCAGGAGCCTCAGGTTCTGCGGGGTGATCTCATCGGTGGTGCCGGCGACGCTTACAGCCGCCGCCACGTCGCCCCCCTCGACGAGGACGGGGGCGCCGATGCAGCGGCAGCCCAGGGTTTCTTCTTCGTCGTCCAGGGCATAGCCGGCCTGCCGGACCTTCTCCAGTTCGGCGCGCAATCGCCGGATGGTGGTGATGGTGTTGTCGTTGTAGCGGATCAGGCCATGGGCAATAGCCTGCTCCAGCCGCTCGGGCGGTAAATGCGCCAGCAGCGCTTTTCCCGCCCCGGTGCAGTGCGTGGGAATGCGCTTGCCGACCCAGGTGGCAAGCTGGGCGGGGCCCGGCGGCTCGATCTTTTCCACCAGGACCACCTCGGCGTGCTCGAGCACCCCCAGGTGCACGGTCAATCCGGTACGCTCCATGAGCCCGCGCAATAGCGGCTTGGCCTGTTCCCGCAGGCCGAGACCCGCCATGCTGCGGTTGGCCAGGTCGAAGAGCTTCGGCGTAAACATGTAACGGCTGGTATCTTCGTTTCGCTGCAGGTATCCCCTCCGCACCAGAGTCTGCAGAACATAATGCGCGGAGCTTCTGGGAAGGCCCATGTTGCAGGAGATTTCCGCAAGCGTGCACCCCTTCCGGGAAGCCGCCACCATCTCCAGGATTGTAAATGCCCTTTCGACCGCGGGAACCGATTTAGTCACCGAAACCCTCCGCACGGGGGTAAGTAGGCGCAGGCGTCAAGCTAAGTCAGTGTAGCATGGCGCGCACACGCGAGTTTCCGCCGGAGTTTTCCAAATCTGTCCAATAACGTGAACGTCGAAACAGTGTGACGCACTTTGCATCTCGACAACCGGGCCTTAGTCACGTAAAACTAGCTCCAATGCTACAAGCCGTTTAGCGGCTCGGCACTGTGGGAGAAACCTACAGAGAGGGATGGAGGGATGCTTCAATGCTACAGCTTCAACTGTTGAGTGGAAGAAAGCCGTGTCTCGCCGCAGCGCTACTGCTGCTGTTGGGGGCCATGTTTGCTTTCGCACAGTCCTCCGGTTCGCTGGTGGTAACTGTAAGTGACAAGTCCGGCGGCACCGTGGCGGATGCAAGTCTGGAATTACAGAACATCGCCACGGGCCAGACGCGCACCGCGCTCTCCAGCGGCACGGGTGCATACACGTTTGACCTGATTCCGAGCGGTGTTTACAGGCTGAAGGTTTCCAAGCCCGGTTTCGCACCGCTTACGGTAGACGGGATCAATGTCCAGGTCAACACCGTGGCGCGTCAGAATGTAACGCTGGAGGTGGCCACGGTCGCCTCGCAGGTGAACGTGGAGGCCAATGCCGCGCAGATCATCGTGGATACTCCCGCATTGGGGGAAGTGATCGAAACCAAGACCATCACGGACCTGCCTTTGAACGGCCGTGATTTCCTGCAACTGGCCACGCTCTCGGCCGGCGTGGCGCCGCCCATTAAGCCGATCGGCGGCGCCAATCCTTTTCAAAGCGTGGCGCAAGGCTTCAGTTCGTTGCGCCCCACGCTCGTGGTGAGCGTTTCGGGCGTGCGCGAGGCCTCCGCGGATTACCTCTTTGACGGCATTCCAAGCCGGCAGCAGTTCTACGGGGCGGTGGGCCTGCAGCCGCCGGTGGATTCGATTGACGAGTTCAAAATCATGCGCGGCTACTTCTCCCCGGAGTTCGGGCAGCCGGCAGTGATCAATGTCGTCACGAAATCCGGGACCAACGCGCTGCACGGCACCGCGTGGGAGTTCTTCCGGAACGATGCGCTGGACGCGCGCTCTTTCTTCGATCGGCAGAAGGCGCCGTGGCGCATGAACCAGTTCGGATTCAACCTGGGCGGACCGATTATCAAGAACAAGCTGTTCTGGTTCGGCGACTACGAAGGGCAGCGCACGCGCCAGTTTACCCAAAGCTTCGCGACCGTTCCCACCGACGCGATGTTCGCTGGCGATTTCAGCGGGCTCCCCACCATTTTCGATCCGTCTACTTACGATCCGGCCACCGGAACCAAGCAGCCCTTTGCGGGCAACCAGGTTCCTGGCGACCGCATTTCCGGGTTTTCGCAGAAGTACCGGCGCTTTTTCCCCGCGCCGAACACGTCCACGTTGACGGCCGTGGGCAATGCCAACCTGGCCGGCCAGACCAACGAGACGCTCAACGAGGATAAGTGGTCCATTAAGCTCGATTACGTGATATCGGAGAAGGATTCGATTTTCGGGCGCTTCTCCTATATGAATTCGGGCGACGTGATCACCAACCTGTTCCCCACGCGCGGCCAGGACAGTCCACTCAACTCGCGCAACGCGGTGATTGGCTGGACCCACGTATTTTCGCCCACCGTGGTAAACGACTTCCGCGCGGGGCTGGACCGCGCCTTCCAATCGCAGGGTGGACCCCTGCAGGACCTCGGCAGCCAGGACTGGCCTACTTATCTGGGGCTGCAAAACCTGAACCAGATCAGTGAATGCAACGCCGCGCCGAACGTCAGCATCCTGGGCTTTTCCACCGCCGGAGTCGGCAACCCGAACTGTATTATCCCGTCCAACACAAACAAGATATTCCGGGACAACCTGTCGCTCATTCGCGGCAAGCACAGCCTGAGCTTCGGCGGCGAATACACCCGCTTGTTCTATCGCAACATTGCCGCGCTGAACCCGCTGGGGAGCCTGTCGTTTACGGGCGCCTACACCGGCAACGGCGTGGCCGATTACCTGCTCGGCAACCCGTTCACGGTGAGCGGTTCCAAGCCCGCAGCGCCGGGCTACATGATCGGCTTTCTGGGGAGCCTGTATGCCAATGACGACTTCAAGGTTTCCAATAAGTTCACCTTGAACTTCGGTCTGCGCTGGCAGATCGCCCCGCCCATGCTGGAAAAATACGACCGGCTGGGGGTCTTCGACCAAACCACCGGGCTGATCGATATCGCGGGTCAGAACGGGAACTCCAGGCGCCTGCTGACCACCTTCTACAGGGACTTCTCGCCGCGCGTGGGCTTCGCCTATGCGCCGACGCCGAACTGGTCCATCCGGTCGAGTTACGGCCTGTACTACGACCGCCCGCCCGGGAACGACCTCGCCTGGAATAACATCAAGTGGCCGTTCCAGATCGGGTACGCACAAGTGGGCGACCCCCATGTCCCCACCATCAATGTGGCGGGACTGTTTCCAACCACAGCGCCGGGACAGTTGCCGGCAGTGGGCACATCGCTGTTCAATTACTCCGATCGCTCCGGAGATCCGTACCTGCAGCAGTGGACCTTTAGCGTCCAGCGCTCGCTGCCGGGCAGCATCGTGCTGGAAACCGCCTACGTGGGCTCCAAGGGCACCCACCTTTCCAAGCGGACCGACCTCAACCTGGCTCCCCTGGCCGTTCCCGGGGATACACGGCCGGTGCAGTTGCGGCGGCCGTATCCGCAGTGGAGTTTCATTCTCAGCGACGGCGGCATCGGGGTATCGAACTATCAAGGTCTGCAAATCACACTGCGGAAAGAGTACAGCCACGGGCTGACCATCCTGGGCGGCTATACCTGGTCGCGATCCATGGACAGCGACTCGTTCGACAGCAAAGCTTCGCGGAACTACCACCCCGGCGACCGCGATTACGGCCGCAGCATCTTCGACCTGCGCAACCGCGGAACGGCCAGCGTGCTCTACGAGTTGCCGTTTGCCAAGGGCGCCAAGGGGTTCACCGGCGCGGTGGCTTCCGGGTGGGAACTCTCCACCATCGTGACCCTGCAATCCGGACTGCCCATGACGGTGCTCGAACCATTCGACCAGTCCAACACGGGCGTCATCGTTTCCTGGGCGCGCCCCAACCGGGTATGCGATGGCAACCTGCCGCCGGGCCAGCGCACGCCTACTCACTGGTTCGA
>JAMCRM010000253.1 GCA_023380575.1 Acidobacteriota bacterium
TCACCTACTATCGGGTGCTGGGGCCGCAAGGCGACTGCATGAGCATAGGTGGTCGATCCTCGCTCCGTGTGAAGGTCTCACGTGGTTTACGAGCGATGACCCCGTGATACGGCTGAACTACTACGAACTAGGAAGATACGACTTCAAAGGCGGAATCGCGAAATCGGGGACGGAGATCCTTCTTCCGCTCAGCCCGCATCATCTTCTCTACACCCGGGTCGGTTATCGGCCACCACCGCGAGGGACGACCCTCTCACGCGTGCAGACGGAGATGATACGTCGCTTCATAGCCGAACATGCGTTTCGCATGATCTTCGCAGCTTCGCCAGAGGAAGATTTGGCACGGCTACGCCCCCGAACCGTGGACGATGAGGCATTCCGTTACGAGCGGCAGAAGTGGCAAGACTGGCATGCAGAGCAGACAGCCGCCGAACGGGAGCTGATAGATTCACAGAGCTGAGTACGGGCAGTAGATTGCCAGAAGTTGTGGGCGATTATCCCGTGACACGCCGTCCATGGAAACCATATGAGCGTGTAGTCGCCAGTGGCTGCGATCGAGGCCTGGCGGAAAAGCGCTCGACGGTTACGGCCGGGTGTTCCACGCGCAGGACGTTGAAGGAGTTCAGCTCCCCGCGGCGCGCGTGGAGGTCGCCGTGCCCGCCTGCACCACCAGCGCGGAGCGGCCTTCGGTGCGGTACCGTGCATGTGGCCGGCCAGAAACGAGCGTGAAATGCCGATACCGGACTTCACGCCAGCAAGAAATCGTCTGGCTCTATGCCGGCCTGCCTCAAAATTGCCCGGAGCGTGCCCTCAGGCATGTCGCCGGATGGTTGGGAACGGTCGTGTACCGATTCCCGCTGGGGTGAAGACGGCCCATTACGCGGCAATCACGATCGTGTAGTCCCGTTGCTCACCAGCGGCGGGCAACTTCGGAACGCCCTCGCGCTCGCGTCGCGCTTCTATCAGCTTTCGCGCAACGTCACGCGCAATTTCGAGCGTCTCGGCGACGGTGCGGCCCTGCGCCACAAGCCCGGGGCAGGCCGGGGGGGCAGGCCGGGGGGGCAGGCCGGGGACAGACGGAACGTTCCCTCTCACGGCGTAACGACTCCTCCCGTGAAACGCCGTTGGTCTTTGGTTGGAGTGATCTGGTCACGTCCCTACCGAAGGTCACTTGGTCTCGTAGTCGCCGACTCGTGGAAGTGGCTGCGATCGATGCCTGGCCGGGAATTGCCCGCGACCAGTCGCCCACTTCCGGTCGTGTCACCCGCCCACTTGGAAATTCCCGGAAAGTTGGCAGCCGGAAGATGCCCGTCCTACCGGCAGGAGTTGATTGCGTCCTGCTGTCCTGCTCGCGGCGGCGCCGTAAGCGGTCTAGGATGAAAGGCGAGGACACTCTATTGAAGCGCGAATTCGATGTCGTTGTTGAGCGCGATGAGGAAGGATACTATATCGCGTCTGTGCCGCAGCTTCCGGGATGCCATACGCAGGCGATGTCTTTGGACGAGGTCACGCATCGAATCCGCGAGGCGATTGAATTGTGCCTCGAAGTCGAGGGTGCGCTCTGAACCCCCTTTTTACTCCTTCCGCCACCCCCGCTCCCCATGGCGGAAGCTTTCTTTCGCCGCTAATTCGAACCTCCCCTTTTCCGCGTCCCAGAAGAAGCGCTCGACGGTGATGGCCGGGTGTTCCACTCGCAGGACGTTGAAGGAGTTCAGTTCCCCACGGCCGCGCGTGGAGGTCGCCGTGCCCGCCTGCACTACCAGCGTGGAGCGGCCTTCGATGCGGTAGCGCGCGGCGGCGTGCCCGGCGTAGCTCACGTGCATGTGGCCGGCCAGAAACAGATCGGCCCCCGCGGCGGCCAGTCTTTCAATCGCCATCGTCGCGCGCCCTACCACTGCATTGCCCAGCGATTCAGGCAGGTCGATGGGATGATGAGTGACCACGATCTTGACCAGACCGGCGCGGTTTTCGCCGAAGCGCTCCGCGATCCCGGAAACCTGCCGCTCATTGATGCGGCCGCCTTTAATCGTCAGGGCCCGCGCCGTGTTCACCCCCGCCACCATGATTCTGCCGTCGTCGTAAAACGGTTCCAGATCGTCGGTGATGTACCGCCGGAATCGGGCCAGCGGCCAGAGAAAACGGTGTAAGGCGTTCTCCAGCGGCACGTCGTGGTTGCCCGGCACGACGATCTGCGGCGCCGGCAGCGCGTCCAGAAACTCCCGCGCCTCGCGGAACTCGTGCCGCCGCGCCCGCTGCGTGAGGTCCCCGGAAACCGCCACCAAATGAGGCTGCAGTTCCCGGACGGCGGCGATCACTGGTCTCAAGGTGCCGTAATCGACGCGCCCGAAGTGGAGATCGGAGAGATGCACCACCACGCGCATGCCGTTCACGGCGCCATCACCCGCAAAGCCCGCGCGCGCATACGGTAATGCAGAGGGCTCTCCATCATAAACACTTCGCCATCCATGGCCACCGCCACCCGGCGCCGCCTGGTTTCAATCCAGACCTCCCGGGCGCAAAGGCCATCGAAATTCCGCGCGTGACGCAACCGGCCCCTCAGCGCGCTAAGCGACAGGAGCACAAGACCCGCGCGCCCGGTCCGGCGCAGGATATAGATGCAGATCTGTCCCTCCTGGAGCGATGCGCGGGAGCCGATGTTCAGCCCTTCCATGTGATAGATATTGTTTCCGATGAATACGAACGGGGTCGAGCGCAGGAGTTCCCTTCCGTCCACTTCCAGGCGCAGGCTGAGGAACGGGTAACGGCGGAGAGCCAGGAGCGCGGCCCACACAAACGCCGGCCATTTTCCATAGCCCATTCGCTGTTGAAACTCCCGCTCGCGCACGATCGTCGGGTACAGTCCCAGGCTCGAATTGTTGATGAACACACGGCCATTTACCTCGCAGACGTCGATTTCCACGGCCCGGCCGCCTTTGATCGTGCGCACGGCGCCTTCCAGGTCCATCGGAATTTGCAGATCCTTGGCGAAATGGTTGAGCGTGCCGACCGGCAGAACCCCGAGCGGCACGTTCGTGCCGGCAAGTACGGAAGCCACAGCGCTCACCGTGCCATCGCCGCCCGCCGCCACCACTACCGCGACTTCCTCGCAGACAGCCCGCCTGGCAAACTCTACGATTTCGGTTCCGGTACGCGCCACCAGGACCCGGGCGTGCGGCCCGCGCGAGTCCAACAGGCGCATGACCTGTTGCGCCTGTTCGTCCGGGCTTTGCGGCCCCGCACGCGGATTCAGAC
>JAMCRM010000254.1:0-695 GCA_023380575.1 Acidobacteriota bacterium
AGCGCCGCGGCAAGCGTGGCATGCAGCAGCGCAGTGCGGCTCACGCGCATCACCGGCGCACGCTGTCTGCTTCCGAGGCAAGCGGAACGCCAGCCGTGCTCCCCTCCCTCGCCGAACTCGATGCAGTCGCCCTGCGGAAGCACTAGCAGCGCTGCGCCTCCGATCCTGAAGCAGGCGTCCGCAACGGGAGCGGCCGGCCCCCCGAAGTGCCAGAATTGTTCGATCGCGTGCTCGCCCTCCGGGCCCTCGATTTCATCGACTACGAACAGCAGGTCGGGCTTGATGAACAGCACGCGGCGGCGGTGCGCGAAGCCCTCGAAGCGGCAGACGGCGTCGAGATAGTCGTGCCCGGGCGCCGCAATCCACTCCCGGATTTCGGGCTCGGGACGCCCGGCCCAGCGGAACGGTCCCGCCGCCACTGCCTGGTCTTTCCCGTCGATCCGCACGGTGTTGTGCGCCGCCGATCCACGAAACCAGTTCCGCGCTTTCGCATCGGCGATGTAGGTGTACGTTCCGGGGTCGATCAGGATATCCTGGCCGCCGGCACGTGCGGTGACTGAAAGCGTGTCCGAATGGCTGTGCCCGCCGCTCCCCGGCCCGAAGGGGCCCGCGTCCACCAGAATGTATACGTTGCGTGCCGCCATCACTGCCATGCCGGCGTCTGTGAACATGCGCGATTCCAAGGGCGCAGCCTC
>JAMCRM010000254.1:705-3587 GCA_023380575.1 Acidobacteriota bacterium
GTAGTCGTGCAGGTCTTCCGGTTCGTAAAACCACTCCGGCCGTTCGAGCAGAACCGACGCCGCTGCGAGCGTTGCACGGCCAAACCGGTCGCGCGTGCCGTAGGGATGAAACAAACGCCCGCCGTCGTCGTCTCCGATGAAAGGGAGCCGGCGCGAAGGGCCCATCAGCGCCGCGAGATAATCCGCCATGCGCGAAAGTTTTTCGTCATAAGCCGGCGGCGCCTGGGCGAGGGCGCGGTGCAGCAGGAAGAAATCGAGCGCATAAACGTGGTAGTACGTGGACTGCTCGAAGTGGCTGCCGTCCTCGCGTACCTGCGCATCCATCTGCTCCCGGACGATCCGGCCCCCGGTGCGCTCCCACTTGCCCGCCCTCGGAAAGCCGGGGAACAGAACCCCAAGCGCATGCAGCGCAACCGCCTCGCCGAGCAGGTGCGTGTTCGGCGAAAAATATACCGACAGGTTGTACTCGAGATAAAGCCCGTGCCGGTACAGCGCGGATAAGAACCTGCGGCGAAAATCCGACGCCATTGCTTCGGCGGCAAGGTGGTACGCCCACGTCCACGAAAGCGCGCGAAACGCGACTTCGAGCGCGCTCGCCCAGTTGATGCCGCGCATGTACGGGTTCGCTTCGATCCAGCTTTCGACCTCGGAGGCAATTTCGCGCGCATACTCCTCGCGTCCGCTGAAACAGTACGCCTGCGCCAGCGCGACCAGGTGCTGATGCCGGTTCAATTCCCAGACGATCTTGTGATCGCCGGCGCGGGCGAAATCGAGATAGGGGATCCGGCGGAAGTACGCCGTCCCGGTCTCGACCTTGTGCAAGTAGTCGCGGCGCCAGCGAATTTCCGAACCGGTATCGATTTGGGCGTCGAACAGCGGAAACCGGTGCTCCAGGATCAATCCGGCCAGCCGTTCGATCTCCGCCGCGAAGCGCGTCCCTCGCAGCCGCGCGGCGACGATTGCGGGATCGGGCAGGCCGGGCAAAGGCCATTTCTGCTCGGCCGCGGGGAAAGGGCGGACGGCGGCCAGCCACAGATTCGCCGTCTCCTGTTTCAGACGAAAAGAAATTTCCGCTGCGGAGCGCAAGCGAGCCATGAGCCCATGTTAGCGTCCCCACTTGTTGGCCGGGAAAATCTCAGCAGTTTCGGAACATCAAAACACGATGGACGAGTAAGCCTCTGATTTTCCAGAGCGGTCCCCGCATCCGCCGGGGGCACTTGAAACGATCCTATTTTCGAATTTCCAAAAAACAGTTGCAATGTTCCGATACTGTATGTAGTACCGCATACAGATGAAGATCCCCCCCAAAGGCCCCGAGGCTTCGCGCTTGCGGCAGCGCTGAAGGGCACCCGCTCTCTGTTCCGGGCATTGTCGCCCGCACGGCCACGGCGGCTCCTTACCAGGCGTGCGGGGTTGCGCTCGATCCATTCATTGCTGAGCGCGAACTCGAAGAATGCCTTCATCACGCTCAGGTTTTTCACGGTGGTTAGTGGCCCGACAGCCCAGGACTGGCTAAACTCGCGGACGTCTGCTGGCCCCCACTGCTGGATCATCACGTAGCCCTTGTCCCTCGAAAAGGCTTTGAGCTTGTTCATCATGATGCCGTACTTTTTCCGCGTGCTCGGAGCAGATTCAGCGTGCTCAAGAAGGAAATCCGAAACGGCGTGTTCGATCGTGACGCCGGCCGGGGCAGTTGGCGCGAAGACTTCGATTGGCTGGACCGGAACCGCGATAGGAGCAGGATCCCGAAGGGCACCCGCCTCTCCCGGCCACTGGCCGGCCGCCTGCCATTGCTCAACTATGGCTTTCGCTTCGCCGCTCGGGGTGCCCGGCCTCGCACTCTTTGCGGTGCCTGCGTACAGCCTGAGGCCATGCGGTTGAGAGCATTCTAGTGTACTGTCTCAGAATTGGCTTTACAGAGCGACGCACAACCGCTCGCTCGCGCTCGCGGCTCAGAACGGGGATTCCGAGCCGCGACCGCCAGGGAGCGGTTGTGTCAAGCCATTTCGGAGACACTACACCAGGTTGATGTACTTGACGCAGATTGGACTGAACCATGACCATCCCCGAGAGGATTGCCGACTACCTTCGCAACAACAAGCCTCACCGCTACTGTGATGACTGCCTCCAGATCTTGCTCCGACTTGCTCGGAGGCAAGAGGCACAACAGGCGACGAAGCCACTCGGAATCAGTGGAGCGTTCGTGCGCGACCAAGGCCGCTGCTTCAACTGTGGCCGCGGAAAATTAGTCATCCGAGCAGATTGACCGCTTGGGTGCGTCAAGCATCCCAACGCCGGCAGCCCTCACCGCACCCTGGCCGCCCTGTCCGTGGGCGGGAGCGAGCCGGCATGCACCCGGTAAATGCGCCGGCTCGTCGCTTTCACCGCGGACACCATCTCCGGGTACGGCAAATCAAGCTGGTTCAACAGGCCGAGATTGTAGTTCTCGCCATCAAACCGCCCCGTAACGGGCTGGTCGATCAGTTGAAAATAGTGCGCGCCGATCATCATGGGAAGCGCGGCGGCGTGCTCCACGTAATACTGGTAAGCGGCCCCGCGTTCAACCTGGTCTTTCACCATCACCAGCGAAGGCGCGTAGCCGCGTTCGGCCGCGCCGAAATGGAATTCGCCGATTAGCACCGGCTTTTTCACCAGGCTGTAAATGCGCTCGATCTGCTCGCGCGGCGGCTCGAAGCGATAGATGTTGATGCTGAACACGTCGAACACACTGTTCGCTCTCAGCACGGAGTCCGGCGCGCTGCCCGCCCACCGGATGCCCAGGATCAGGTGATCGGGATCGGCCTTGCGGATCGCATCGCAGACTCCCTGAAAGTACCGCCGCGAAATCGTTTCCATCAAAGCTTCGCGGGATGAAACGCTAT
>JAMCRM010000255.1:0-4521 GCA_023380575.1 Acidobacteriota bacterium
ACGAGCTGCCCCGAATCGAGGCTCATAATTTTGGCAGCCTGAAACTCCGGAGGCGGCGTTACGGGGCCACGGCGCTGCGGCCGCGCAGCGGGTTTCGTCTGTCCGCTTGTTTGCATGGTTCGATCTCCTTTCCTGTGCGCTTCGCTACACGAAACGCCACGGCTCCCGCATTTCCCGCGACCTCATCCGGTTGGCGTCGTCGTCGTTGATGAATTCCTGCTTTGCCGGGTCCCAACTCAGCTTGCGGCCGAGCATATAGGCGATGTACGCCGCATGGCAACCGATATGGGTGTTGGCGGCGGCAGTGGCATGGGACTTGGGCTGCGAGCGCGTCTTGATGCACTCGATGAAGTCGCGCCAGTGATAATGCAGCGTGAGATTGAAAACTTCGCCCTTTTCAGGAGGAGGGAGTTCGGATTTGAGGTTGTCAGAGACTTCGATCTTGCCGGTATCGCCCGTCTCGATCCAGCCGTTGTCTCCCTCGAAGCGGACACTGCACGTGCCCAGGCCCAGCCAGCCGGAATCGCGATGCACCAGTCTCACGCCGTTGGCATAACGGCAGTAGACGAAATAGGGAGTCGTATTCTCCCCTTTCGGCTCGTATTCGATGGGCTGGGTATTGTCGGCGTCATTGGCCCATTGGCAAAGGTCAGCGGTGTGCGAACCCCACTCGAGAATCCCGCCGCCGTGGAAATCGAAATACCCGCGCCAGCGGCCCTGCACGTAGAGGTGATTGTACGGCCGCCATGGACAGGGACCGAGCCACCTGTCCCAATCGACGACCTCTTTGGCCGGTTCCGGCTCGGCGGGCAGCCAATCATACGAAGTGATGGGCGGCCACGAGGTTCCAGTGCCAGCGTTGCAATGCAAGGTTTGCAGCTTCCCGAGTTTCCCGTTGCGGGCCCAGTCGACGGCCAGCACGAAATTCTTGCCGTTGCGGCGCTGGCACCCGGCCTGATAGGTAATGCCGTAGCGGCGGACGGCATCGGCGAGCGCCTGGCTTTCCTGAATGGTCATCGAGCAGGGTTTCTCACAGTAGATGTGCTTGCCCGCTTTCGCCGCGATGACCGACATCGGCGTGTGCCAGCGATCCCCGGTGGCGATCACCACACCATCGATGTCCTGGCGGGCCAGCAATTCCTCATGGCTCGAATACATCGCGCAGTCGTTGCTCTGATAGCGCTTGTCAACCGTGCTCTTGACCCATTCACGGCGTTCGTTCCGGACATCGGCAACGGCCACGAAGCGCGCGTCCCGGTCACTGAGAATGCATGCGAGGGCTGCCGACCCGCGGGCGCCGATTCCGATCCCGCCGAACACGATCCGGTCGCTGGGCGGCACCGCACCGGCGCGCTGGCCCAGGACCGAACTGGGCACAATCATAGGCGCCGCCACCGCGGCGCCGGCGGCAGCAACGAACTGCCGCCGTGAAACTCCACTTTCCGTCATCATCCTTCTCCCGTCCTGGATTAACGCGAGATTAAATTCGGTGACAGGCACCGAATTTAATCTTCTCTTGCGATGATTACAGACGATTGCGTAACGGGCAGTATACACCCGCCCGGCCCGGCGACGCGAACGCGACCGCCACGAAGCGGCTTACGTCCGCTGCAGCACGTAGTTGGTGCCGTAAGGCGCGCGCTGTTTGCGCGTCAGCATGGCGTTGGCCTCATCGCTGTTTTCGAAACGTTCCGCTGCGGGGTCCCATTTCAGCGTGCGCTCCAGCTTCATGGCCGCGTGCGAGATAAGGCAGGCACTGCACGCGCGGTGGCCATCTTCGGCCGGCGCGGCCGGCTGCTGGCGGGTGCGGATGCTGGTCAGCCAATCCAGATGGTGATCGTCCTGCGGGCTGGTGTGCAGGTGCAGTTCGTTGTCCTTGATGCCGGTTCGCAGCATGGCCGGATCGCTGGCATCGAACACCTTGCTTCTGGGCTGGCCCGGAGCAGGCTCGCAGGCGCGGTAACGGCCGCGCGTCACCCAGATCCAGCCATCGTCGCCGATAAATTCGAGGCCGTTCGGGTACTTGTCGCTGATGAACACCGAAGCGCCGTTGGCGTACGCGAGCCGGACGTGATACGGGCCGTGCACGTTCCAGAGGCCTTTTTTCGGGAACTCGGCGATGGCCTCGGCTTCCACCGGCCCGGAGTGCTCGAGTCCCATGGCCCAGTGCGCGATGTCGATGTGGTGGGCGCCCCAGCCGGTGATCATGCCGGCGCCGAACTGCTCGCATCGCAGCCAGCCCGGGCGCGCGTAGCGGGCGCGTATGTTGGGGGACTGCGGATGCACGCGCTTTTCGGTGTAGTAGACCGAAGGCGTCGAGCCCAGCCACGTGTCGTAATTGAGATTAGCGGGCACAGGCATCTCGGGCTCTTCGTCGCCGCCCGGATCGACCGGCAAGCCGATGAAGATCTGCCGGATGCGCCCGATCCGGCCGTTGCGGATCAGTTCGCAGGCGAGGCGGAACTGCAGGCTCGAGCGCTGCTGGCTACCGATCTGGAGGATTCGCCCGGTGCGCCGGATCGTATCGGCCATCTGCCGGCCTTCCACAATCGTCAGCGATGCGGGCTTCTGGAGATAGATGTCTTTCCCCGCGAGGGCGGCCTCGATCGCCGGTTGCGCGTGCCAGTGGTCCGGCGTGCTGATGCAGACGGCATCGATGCTCTTATCCTGGAGCATTTCGCGGTAGTTGCCATAAGTCTTCACCGCGGTGTACTGGCCGCGGTTGAACTTGGCCGCGTACGCACGCTCGATCAGGTCCTTGCCGTCCGCGACGCGAACAGTATCCAGATCGCAGACCGCTACGAACCGGGCCCTGTCGCTGTGCCTCAGCACACCCGGAAATTCGGACGCCCGTGCGATGCGCCCGCAACCGATCTGCGCGACCTGGATCAGATTGCTGGGCGCGGACTGGCCCAGCACCCGGGACGGAACGATGGTCGGGAAGCCGGCCACGCCGGCGGCTGCAAGCGAGCCTCTTAGCAGGTCCCGCCGCGTTGGATGCGCGTTCTCTGTGTTTGCGTTCATTGATGAGATCCCCACTTGTTACAGTTGACCCTCGCCCATCGCCCACAAGATTCCGCCCAGGATTTGCCGCGTCAGCAACGGATTCGCGTAGTCTTCCTTCTTGTGGCCCAAGGCGGTGTAAAATTCGCGGCCGCCGTCGAAGGTGTGATACCACGCGAGAGGCAGTGAGTCGCCGAAGCGGTCGCCCGGGTAAGTGCTTTTCTGCGGATCTTGAATTTTCGCCGGATCTGTCACCAGGAGCACGTGCAGATCGGAACTCAGGTGGTCGAGATAATAGCACTCGTCCGTCCAATCGAAAGTCGCGGGCAGGCCGCGGGTCGCCGGGTGTTTCGCATTCTTCACGCGGACGAGAAAGCTCTGCATTTTGGGGTGCCGCAGGAACTTGCCGCCCAGCACCGACCAGAAGTACGGCCATTGCCGCTCGGAGCCGCACGCCGAATGGATGCCCACAAATCCGCCGCCGGACTCGATGTAGCGTTTGAACGCCTCGCGCTGGGCGTCGGTGGTGAAGGCCTCGTTATTGCTGTTCGAGAAGACCAACGCCCGGTACTGTTTCAGATTGGCGTCGGTGAAGACCGCAGGATCGTCCGAGACATCCACCGCAAAGCCGTTCTCCGCGCCCATCTTCCGGATCGCCTCGACGCTGCTCGCGATGTTGTCATGCACATAGCCTTTGCCATTGCGGGTGTAGACCAGGATCTTTCGCGCGACAGCAGTGCCGGCCGCCGTGCCTCCCAGGAGCGACACCCGGAATTTCATGACCAGCGGCTGTCGACTATCGAGGCGGTACGGCTCCAGGCCGGGGAATTCCACGCCCAGGAACCCGTAGTGCCGCAGGCACCAGCCATTCGGGCTGCCGGGGTTGGAAGGATCGATGGTGATGCGGGCGCCGGCGCGCTGCCCGCCGAAATCGCCGGTCAGTTCGGCCCAGGGCTGCGGGCGCAAGTCGCTGTCCGGGGCGTCTGCCCGCTCCGGCGTGCGGACCACGGTTCCGGTGCGGCGCGCGAATCGGATATTGAAGCCCCCATAGCCCTTGTGGCTTTCCGGCGATCCGGCGATCGACACATTTGCTCCGACAGGAACGAAACGGACCGTGAAATCCATGTCCCGCCGCCCATCCGCCGCGGGATGCACGACGATCTCAACGTTCTCCTCGACGACTTTGCGGTCGCCAATGTACCAGCCGTCCTGAACAGCGAGTACGGCGCGGTTCTTCCCGGCCTCCTTGCGATCCCATTTTTCGAATCGCGCATGGATGCCTTTGATGGTCCAGAGATCGTAGGTGCGGCCGTCCACGATGACCACGGGCCACATCCAGCTAATGCCGCGGTGATGGTAGTGGTCCCTGGGAAAATCGTCAGTGATGACCACGCCGTTCGGCGCATACACCGGGTGCAGGTAGCAGCAGCGCGTGCGATCGGCCGGCACCCCCTCCTTGAGCATCATTCCATGGTTGTACACGAACACCGGAGAACCGCCCTCGGACAGTTCCACCGA
>JAMCRM010000255.1:4564-6924 GCA_023380575.1 Acidobacteriota bacterium
CGTGCAGGTCCCGGAACCGGAACTGCCCGTATGCTGCGCCCTGCACGACGGCAAAGGCCAGCAGAACAGATAGCGTCTTCAAAATTTCCCCTTTCGTGATTTCTGTTGAGAGGCAGACGACAAAAGACGATCGTCTGCCCCACCGGCTTCATCCCGGATCGTACTACCAACCGAGATCAGAACGTAAGCCGGGCTTGCACCTGGATCCACCGGTTGGTGGCCGAAGTCTGCGACGTGATGCGTCCGAAATTGGTCGAATACGGATCGGTCGAAGGTGAGTTCATTTGCGACCGGTTCTGGACGTTCAGCACGTCCATCCGCAGTTGCAGGTTCCAGCGCTCGGTAAAGTGCAGGTTCTTGGCGAGGTTTGCGTTCCACTGGTTAGTCATGTCGCGCCGCAGCCCGTCAATGCGCGTCGGGAACACGCGCCGGTGATACGCGGCCGGGCCCTTGGCGGGATTCCGCTCGAAGTTCGCGGTGTTGAACCACGTGTCCCAGGTTCGGGTCACGTTCTTGACGTCGTTCACGTCCTGGCCGTAGTAGAAGGGGTTGCCCCAGTCGATGAGCGGCCCCGGCTGGAACTCGTACGTCGCCCCTAACTGCCACCCGCCGATCAGCAGGTTGAGCGGCCGGTTCAGGCTGTGCAGGAAGTGCTTGCCCGTTCCGAACGGCAGCTCGTAGATGCCGCTGCCCACCACGCGGTGCGGCCGGCCGTCGTTGGAGGGCCGCTCGGTCGGCTCCTGATCCCACTCGTACAAGAAGAAGTCGGCCTCCCTCAGATTCATGTAGGTGTATCCGAAGTTGAAGTTGAAGCCCTGAGAAAAGCGTTTCTCGAAGCTCACCTGGACCTCGTGGTCTTTCGTGTAGCCGGCCGGCGTCGTGTTGTTGGTCACCCCGTTCATCTGCGGAAATGCACGCAGAAGCTGGGCCCTGCGAATGGTCTTGGACTTGAAGAAGCCCTGCGTGCTCATGTCCTGGTAGACCAGCGGATTGGACTCCTCGAGCGCGGCAAAATTGCCGAGGTAGAACGGATTGGTGACGTTCGAGTTCATGGCGTTGGCGATGGTATCGTTTCGGGCAAGACCATCGGCCCAGTACTGCTGCGGCAGGTAATCGAGCTTGTGCCCGATGGAGATGTTGTCGGAGTAAGAACCCGCATAGGCCACATCCACCACGATGCTCTGCCCGAACTGCCGCTGCATGCCCACCCTCCAGCGCTGCTGCCGGGCGTGAGGCATATTGTAGTCGTTGAATCCGAAGCCTCGGCCGGCCTTGGCCATGCTGCCGAGACCGTCGCGCACCGGGGCATCGAACCGGGTGCCGTCCGCCCGAACGGGGAAAGGATCCACGAGCGGGCTGTGTCCCAGAGCCGGGTTCGCGGCGTCGGGGAAATTCCAGTGATACCCGTAATCGTTGGTCACACTGGTCGAGGTGCCTCGGCTATACCCGGACTGGTCGGGACCGAAGTTGAGCACGTTGACGGTGTCATAGTAAATGCCGTAGCCCGCGCGGATAACGGTTTTCGAATCCGCCGAATAGGCTACGCCGATACGCGGCAGCCACATCAACTCGCCCTTGTTTCGGCCCCGCGGCTGTCCGTTCACTCCCGGGTACACCGAACCGCCAACAACTTTGAACTGCGCGGCGGGCACCTCGGGAATGGGGTTCGCGGCATATGCGGCCTCGGCCGCGGACGCGATCGGAAGCGTGAGCGTGGGATCGAAGCCGCCGATCATGCGGTTGTACCGCTCCGTCGAGCTGCCTTCGTACTCGGAGCGCAATCCCAGGTTGAGTGTCAGTTTTGGCGTAACGCGCCAGGTGTCCTGGAAGAAGCCGGCGTAGTAGGGCGTCAGCATCGCGTAGTTGTCGTTCGTGGCGATACTGATGCTGTTCGGCAGTCCCAGGATAAAAGCGGCCCAGCCCAGGCCCAGGTTCGTCGATGGGGTGAAACCATCGTCATCTTTGCGCACATAGTAGTTCGAGAACGTGAAGTTGCCGCTGGTATTCCCGCCGCCGCCGCCGGTGCGCTCCATATAGCGGTTATCGAACCCCGCGCGCAGTGTGTGATTCCCGTGAATATGGGTGACCTCCAGCTTGGCCGTGAGGTTGCGCGTGCGCGTCCAGGTAGAGATTCCGCCCGGACTGATGGTGGAATAGCCGCTCACGGACATTCGTGGCAGGATGTGCAGGTCCCCCGCCTTCTGGTCCAGGTAGCCAGGCAGTCCGATGTCGGTGGGCTTGTACTTCCACGCCGTCTCCTGCACGCTGCCCTCGCGGAACTCGTCGGCCGCCACGTTCAAGTCCCATACCGTGGAAGCCGATTGCGTCCAGACCAGGTCGATATTGCCACCCTTGTTATT
>JAMCRM010000256.1:0-340 GCA_023380575.1 Acidobacteriota bacterium
TCTGCGGCTCGTCATCGCCCGTGCTGGTGCCGCGGCCCTGGGACAAGCAGTACGACCCGGCCGAGGTGCCCTGCCGCGCCGGGAACCGCCAGGCGTTTGAAACCCGCGCGCGCTACGACCGCGACTTTGCCGCCAGCCAGCGCGGCCTGGATATCCCCCTCGAAACCTGGCGCCGTATCGCGGCCGACTACTACGGCCTGTGTGCTTACGTGGATCACGAAGTGGGCCGCCTGATGCAGGTGCTCGATCAACTGGGGCTGGCGGGCAATACCATCGTGGCCTTCAACGCCGATCACGGCAAGAGCCTGGGCGAGGCGGGTCTTTGCGAGAAGGGCACTTT
>JAMCRM010000256.1:350-4659 GCA_023380575.1 Acidobacteriota bacterium
CGGGACATCTCCCCGCGGGAGAACACCGTCAGGATTTGAACGAACTGATCGACTTCGGCGCCACGCTCTGCGGCCTGGCCGGCATCGCGCGCGCGCCTGGCATGCGTGGCCGCGACCTGTTCCATTCGAGCGAGCCGGAAACCGTGTTCGGCATTATCGAACTCGGCCCCACGCGGCGCGCCGCCGCCCGCACGCGACGCTACCGCTTCGATTGCACGTTGGCGCTGCGCGGAAAAGAGGTGGCCTTCGACCAATGCGACCCCAACCTCTTCGACCTGGAAGCGGACCCCTACGAAGAGCGCAACCTGGCGGCGGACCCGGGCAGCCGGGCCATCATAAAAGACATGTACGGGCGCATTCGGGCGTGGACCGAACTGTAGGCCTCAGTTCCGCTCGCTCACGGTCGCGGCTCGGTAACTGCCTGGCGTTTCCGAGCCGGGAGCGTAAGCGACCGGGTATTCACTCATATCGCAGAGCCTCTGTCGGATGGAGCTTTATGACCCGGCGAGCAGGGATGTAGGCAGCCGCGGATGCCGACGTCAGAACCACGACGGCCACGCCCGCATAGGTGAGGGGATCAAGGAATGTGACGTCGAATAGCATTCCGGAAGCCAGGCGCGTGAGCGCGAGCGAAACCGCCATGCCCGCGGCCAAACCGGCCAGCGTGAGCAGTGCGCCACGAGCGATGACGAGCCGCAGAAGATCTCCCGGTTCCGCGCCCAAAGCCATGCGGATGCCCAATTCATGCCGCCGCTCGACGACGGAATTAGAGATCACGCCATAGGTGCCGATAGATGCCAGGAGCAGCGCCAGCCCGGCGAAGGATGTCACCAAAACCATCGACAGTCGCCGCGGAGCCACCGAATCGGCCACGATCTTCTCCATGCTGCGCACTTCCGCGACCGGAATGTTGGGATCGATGCGGCGCAGCGTGGTGCGAATAACGGGCATGAGAGCCTGCGGATCGGCCGTGGTCCGTACTACCACCCGCATGTTCGGCCACCCGCGTTGGCGTTCCGCGAAATAGGCCTCGGGCCACCTCTTGCCATCGAGCCCAAAGTGCTTGACGTCATGGATAACACCCACCACCGTGATCCAGGAGCGACCGCTCCTGGGATTCAAGCGGAATCGCTTGCCTACGGGGTCCTCGCCCGGCCAATAAGCGGATGCCATGGTTTCATTGATGACCGCGACCTCGGGCACCGTCGAATCGTCGTGAGCGTCAAAGTTTCGCCCCTTCTCGAGCGGAATTCCCATCGCCTCGAAATAACCCGGCGTAACGATGCGCGTCCCAACGAAGTCCCCGGAGCCATGCCAAGGACGGCCTTCAACCGCAAACTCAATATTCGCGCCCCCGCCTTCGATGGGAAGAACTTCCGCACCGGCGGCGGAGCGCACGCCAGGGAGTGCCTGCAACCTGCGCAGCAGTTCTTCATAGAATGCCACGCGCTCTTTATCTGAATACTTCCCGGACGCGAGTGGGACTTTGAACGTCAACAGTTTTTCCGGCCGGAAACCGGGATCGACGGAAAGGAGCCGCGCGAAACTGCGGATCAGGAGACCCGCACCGGTCAGCAGCACCACTGCCAGGGCCGCTTCCGAAATCAACAGGGCGGCGGATAGCCGGCCCCGGCCGGAGGCGATGCTGCGCCCTGCTTCTTTCAGCGACTCAGCCAAATCAAGTCTGGCCGCCCGGAACGCCGGCGCCAGGCCGAACAGCACGCCGGTGGCGGCAGATACCAGCAGAGTGAATACCAGCACCCGAACATCGATTGCCGGCCGCGCGCCTGTCTGCAATTGCTCCGGGATCCAACCGTAGAGCAGAGTTATCGCCCAGTGCGCAAGCAGGAGGCCTGCCGCGCCGGCCAGCAGCGAGAGCACCAGGCTCTCCGTCAGCAACTGGCGTATGATTCGCCATCGCCCGGCGCCCAGAGCCGCGCGGACCGCAAACTCCCGGCCCCTCTGTGCCGAGCGGGCCAGCAGGAGATTCGCCACGTTCACGCAAGCCACCAGCAGCAACAACACGACAGCCGCGGAAAGCAGCAGCAATTGAGGCCGGGTCCTGCGGACGAGCCGGTCATTGAGCCTTTCCGTCACAACCTCCCATCCCGACATTTCCGGATGCACTCGATAGATACTATCGCCAATGGCTCCCATCTCCTTCCGCGCCTGGTCCAGCATCACCCCCGGTTTCATGCGCCCAATCGCGAACAGATCAAACCCGCTGTGGTTCTCGCGGTCTTCGGGGCCAAGGCCGAGCGGCATCCACACGTCCCATGGCTCCGCATCCAGGCGCACATCGCAGGACACCACACCGAGGACCGTGTGCGGCGTCGAGTTAAGCATGACTTTTTGACCCAGAATGTCGCGCCGCGCGCCGAAACGGTTGCGCCACAGATTTTCGCTGAGCAGGACAACCGCATTCCTACCGGGCTGGTCCTCTTCGGGCAAGAACGGACGCCCCAGGATGGGGTGAATCGCCAGCGTGGTCAACAGGCTCGCCGTAGCGCGCACGGCATTGAGTTGGGCGGGGTCGCCTGCGCCGGTCAAAATCGCCCTCGTGGAGACAAATGCGCCGATATCCTGCATCAGGTGCGACCGTTCTCGCCATGCGAGGTAGTTGCCCGACGCGACCCACCCACCTTCGATGCCCTTTTGCGGGTTCATCTCCGTGAGATAGGCCAATTGCCCCGCATCCCGAAATGGCAGCGGGCGCAAGAGAAGGGCGTTCACGACCGTGAAGATGGCAGTGTTGGCTCCGCTGCCCAGGGCCAGGACTGCTACTACGATGGCAGTGAAGCCCGGATCTTTTCGCAGCACCCGGATGCCGTAGGCCAGGTCCTGCGCAAACTGCTCCATCCATCCCCATCCCCAGGTCTCCCGGCTGGCCTCCTTCAGCCGCGTAGCGTTGCCGAACTGCCGCCGGGCGGCGTGGCGCGCGCTCGCGGGATCCATACCGGCTTGCCGGTTCTCTTCCGCCTGCATCTCCAGGTGCCCCCGCATCTCTTCTTCGAGTTCGCAATCGTAGCGGTCGCGGTGGAGAAGAACCGCAAACCTGCGGCGAATCCGGGCCCACCACTCCATACGACCTCCTGTTCACGCCGGCTCGATCACGCGTTCGATGGCCTGCGAAACCCGCCGGTACTCGGAAATTTCAGCAGTAAGTTGTTTGCGGCCCTCCGGCGTCAGGTGATAGACGCGCATACGGCGCTTCGGTCCAGCCTGCACCCACTCCGCGGTCACCCAGCCTTTCAAGAGGATTCTCTGCAGCGCCGGATAGAGCGACCCCTCTTCGACGCGCAACACGTCCTCCGAGGTCTGCTGAATCGATTTGGCGATTGCGTATCCGTGCATGGGCCCGAAACGCTTCAGCGTCTTCAGGACCAGCATCTCCAGGGTGCCAGGCGGAATCTCGGCCTTCGCGTCCATAGCCTATCTATGCATAGACTATCCGCGCTCGTCGGCGCTGTCAATACAAAATTCTTACCGCACGGCGGCTTTGTGGTAGTTCGGAAAGGCCGGTTTCCGGTGCACCGGAAGCGGGCTCTTTTTCAACGATTCCATGAGCACCTCGACCGCTTTCTCCAGTTGCGGATCCTTGCCCTGGCGCCAGGCGGCTGGGTCAAATTCCACCTCGATATCCGGGGCCACCCCGTGGTTTTCCACCTCCCACTCGCCCTTGGGAGTCCAGAAGGCCAGGTTGGGCGCGGTCACGGAACCGCCGTCGATCAGGCGAGGGAAGCCGAAGATGCCCACCAGCCCGCCCCAGGTCCGTTTGCCGATCAGCGGACCCAGCCCCGCCCGCCGGAAGAGCCAGGGCATGGCGTCGCCGCCGGAGCCCGCGTTCTCATTGACAATCATCGCCTTAGGCCCGAAGATCGCCCCTACCGGCGTGGTGAACGCTTCGCCCCAGCGCGTGCTGAAGTAGTTCCACAGCGGCCGGCGCATGTCCTCGATAATGTAATCGGCAATCTGCCCGCCGCCGTTGTAACGCTCGTCGATGACTGCGCCTTCGCGGCCCACCTGCGAGAAGTAGTAGCGGTTGAAGTTGGTGAAGCCGCCGCCGCCCGTATCGGGCAGGTAAATGTAAGCCAGGCGGCCCTTGCTCAGAGTATCCACCTTGCGGCGGTTCTCGTCGATCCAGGCCAGGTTACGCAGGCGCGCCTCGCTCTCTACAGGCACCACCGTTACTTCCCGGGCGCCCGCGCCGGAGGGGTCCGGCCCCACTTTCAGCACCACGGACTTGCCCGCCGTGCGCTCAAAATAGCTGTAGATGTTGTCGGTATCCCGCAGGTCGCGCCCGTTCACG
>JAMCRM010000257.1 GCA_023380575.1 Acidobacteriota bacterium
CCGCTTCCCCCTGAAGTGTACGGCTTCTCCGAAAAAAGCCGGGTCCAGGGTCACGGGGACTTCTTTGCGCATCTGTTCCAGGGCCTTTTGGGCCAGCCCGGGCCGCAGCTTCTTCTCGATTTCAGGCCGCAGTTCGTCCAGGCTCTTGGACTCCTTCGCCTCCACCTTGATGATGTGGTAACCGAACTGGCTCTTTACCGGCTCGCTTAACGTGCCGGCCGGGGTGGCAAAGGCCGCCTCTTCAAAAGAAGGCACCATCTGGCCATGGCTGACCCAACCCAGGTCGCCTCCCTGCTGCCCGGATTGCGCATCGTCGGATTCAGCCTTGGCTACCGCGGCAAAATCCGCGCCGGCCAGCAGTTTCATGCGCAGTTGCTTCGCCTTGGCGAGGGCCTCCTCCTCGGAGAGATCGCTCTGCTCGGGCTTCACCGGCACGGGCGAACCTTTCATGCGAATGAGAATGTGGCGCGCATGCACGCGCTCGTACTCTCCCTTATGCTGCTCGTACCAGGCGCGCACATCCGCTTCGGGAACGGCGACGCTCTTGGCCAGATCCCGGTAGACCAGGCCGGCCAGGATATTGTCTTCCTGAAACGCCATCTGTGTTTTGAAGCTGGCGGTCTGGTCCAGCTTGCGGCGCCGCGCCTCGCCGGCCAGCAACTTGAGCCGCACGATGTTCTCGGCGAACTGGCGGCGATTGGCTCCGCGCGCCGGCGCGCGGTACTGCTCCGGCAGGGACTCGATCATGCCGTTCAGTTCCCCGGCGGTCACTTTCTGGTCGCCCACCGTTATCAGAACCTTATCGGGCGGCAGGGCGGATAGCGCAGCTTCGGGCGACACCACGTCCATGGTCATGGTGGCGGGCTTGCCGTCTTTGCCGATAATCGGCTTGCCATCGGGTCCCTTCAGTTGAATCGTCCTCGATTGGCCGTGGAGCAGGGCCACGGACAGGAGTAGGGCCGGAAGAGTGCGAAAGATCATCGTTTCATGATACCAGGGGCCGGTCAATCCACCGGCTCGACAACAGCCCGCATGGCTCCCTTCGAGCGCGGAAGGCGCCAGTCCGGCCCGTAGGCGTGGATCTGATCGCGCGCCCATTCGGCCTGCGCCAATTCGCAGGTAAGCACCACCGTGCGCCCGGTGCGGTCCACCTCCTCGGCATGGCGCCAGGCCTGGTCCAGCGTGAAGATGAAGAGCTTCTGCAGCATCTCGATTACGTAGTCGTAGGTGTGGTCGTTGTCGTCCAGCAGAACCACGTTGTACAACGGGGCTTTCTGTTCGCGTTCGGTTTGCTGGCTTTCGGGAGCGATGACCGGTAACGGCATGTCGGCTAGGATTAGTATGCCATGTTGCTGGAGGCGTTGAAATTGCCGTACACTTCAGGGGGAAGCGGTGTGTTCCCGCGATTTTCCATGAAAACCCCTATATACCTGGACAACCACGCCACCACTGCCGTGGATGCCCGCGTGCTTGAGGCCATGCTGCCTTTCTTCAGCGAACGCTTCGGCAACGCGGCCAGCCGCAACCACAGTTTCGGCTGGACGGCGGAGAAGGCCGTGGAGGAGGCCCGCAAGAAAGTCGCCGCCCTGATCGGCGCCGGCGAGAAGGAGATCGTTTTCACCAGCGGCGCCACCGAATCCGACAACCTGGCCATCAAGGGCGTGGCGGAGATGTATGCGGAGCGCGGCAACCACGTCATCACTTGCGTCACTGAGCACAAAGCCGTCCTGGACACCTGCCACAAGCTGGAAAAGCGGGGCTGCCTGGTCACCTTCCTGCCCGTAGACCGTGATGGCCTGATCAGCCTGGACGCCCTCCGGGAAGCCATCCGCCCCGAAACCATCCTGGTCAGCATCATGTACGCCAACAACGAAACCGGGGTGAACCAGCCCATCCGCGAGATCGGCGCCATCTGCCGCGAGCGCGGGGTCCTGTTCCACAGCGATGCCGTGCAGGCCGCCGGCAAGGTGCCGGTGGACGTGGAAGCGGACCACATCGACCTGGCCCCCCTCTCCGGACACAAATTTTACGGTCCCAAGGGCGTGGGCGCGCTCTACGTGCGGCGCCGCAACCCGCGGGTGCAGATCACCGCGCAGATGGACGGCGGCGGGCACGAGCGCGGGATGCGCTCGGGGACGTTGAACGTGCCGGGGATCGTGGGCTTTGGCGAAGCGTGCGCCATCTGCCGCGCGGAGTTGCCCACGGAATCGCCGCGCCTGGCGCGCCTGCGCGACCGCCTCAAGGCCAGACTCGAAGCGGAACTGGACGCCGTGCACGTCAACGGGTCGATGCAGCACCGCCTGCCCGGCAACCTGAACATGAGCTTTGCCTACGTGGAAGGCGAATCGCTGCTTATGGGCATTCACGACGTGGCCGTATCGAGCGGTTCGGCCTGCACTTCCGCTACGTTGGAGCCCAGCTACGTGCTGAAGGCCATGGGCCTCGCCGACGAACTGGCCCACACCTCCATCCGCTTCAGCCTGGGCCGCTTCAACACCGAAGAGGAGATCGATTACGTGGCCGCGCGTGTGATAGAGGTGGTTCGCAAGCTGCGCGAACTCTCGCCGCTTTACGAGATGGCCCGGGAAGGGGTGGACCTTGCCAAGGTCCAGTGGAAGGCTTAAATGAGTTATTCGGAAAAGGTGCTGGACCATTTCAATCATCCGCGCAACGTCGGCTCGCTCGATAAAAACGATCCGAACGTGGGCACCGGCATGGTGGGCGCCCCCGAGTGCGGCGACGTCATGAAACTGCAGCTCAAGGTCAACGAAGAGACCGGCGTGATCGAGGATGCCCGCTTCAAGACCTTCGGGTGCGGAAGCGCCATTGCGAGTTCTTCCCTGGCTACGGAGTGGTTGAAGGGGAAATCCATCGACGAAGCGCTCCAGATCCGCAATACGGATATCGTGAGCGAGTTGAGCCTGCCGCCGGTAAAGATTCACTGCTCCGTGCTGGCGGAGGATGCCATTCGCGCCGCCATCGCGGACTACCGGAAGAAACAGGAGGGCAGAAATGATTGAGGTAACCGCCAAAGCCGCCTCCAAAATCCGGGATGCGTTCGCCCGGGAGGGCGTCAGCGGCGGGTTGCGCCTGGCCGTGATCGGCGGGGGCTGCTCCGGCCTGAGCTACCAGATCCGCTTCGAACCGGAGCCGCGCGCCGGCGACAAGGTGTTCACCTTCGAAGATGTGCGCGTGTTCGTGGACCCCAAGAGCATGCTCTACCTGGACGGCATGACGCTCGATTACGAAGAGACCCTGATGCGGTCGGGCTTCGCTTTCCGCAATCCACACGCTGCGAAAACGTGCGGTTGCGGCAGTTCCTTCACCGCGTGATGTCTCACCCCGTCAACTGCTGGAACTGCGGCAACAGCATCGAGCAGATCCACTTCTGCGATTCCTGCCACAGCCTGCAGCCCCCCACCAGCGACTACTACGATTTTTTCGGCCTGCCGCACAAACTCGCGCTCGACACCGGGGAACTGGAGCGCCGCTACTACGCCCTCAGCCGCCGCCTGCACCCGGACGTCTACTTCCGCCGCAGCGCGCGCGAGCAGCAGTTTTCCCTGGATGCCACGGCCATTCTGAACGACGCCTACCGCACCTTGCGGGACCCCGTCGCGCGCGCCGAATACCTGCTGCGGCAGAACGGCATTACGCGCGGCGGCGAACGCGTCCCCCCGGAACTGCTGGAAGAGATGTTGGAGTGGAACATGGCCCTGGAAGACGCGGACCAGGAGCAACTGGACGCTGTGCGCGCCCGCTTTTCGGCCATGCTGGAGGAGAGCGGGACGAAGCTTGCAGCGCGCTTCCGCGAGTACGACGCCACGGGATCGCGCGAGGCCCTGCTGGGGGTGCGCGCGCTGCTGGAAAGGCGGCGGTTTCTCGAGCGGCTATTGGGCCGCGCGGCCTGAACGTACAAAAATTATTCACACCGTCGGGGCCGCCTGAAGCGTGTATAGTTAAGGTGAAAATGGCGAACGGGCCTCCCCGCCCCGTGTTCGGCACCGAGGAACGCAGGCGTGCCCCCGAGGACCGCTACCTGCGCCTTTTCGAAGCCGCCAGAGACGGCATCCTACTGGCCAGTGGAGAAACCGGAGAGGTGCTCGATCTCAACCCGGCCATGAGCGACCTTCTCGATATCCCCCGGACGGACGCGATCGGCCGCCACTTCTGGGACCTGGAGATCTTCAGCGGAGCGGAAATCAGTGAGGGGACTTTCCGCGAACTGCAACGGAACGAATTCCTGTACCGGAACCTGCCCTATAGCGGCCGCCGCGGACAACGCTTCGCGATCGAGTTGGTTGCCCACACCTACCTGGAAGCCGGGCAAAGAGTCATTCAGTTCAGTATTCGCGATGTGACCGGCCGCAGGCAGTTGGAAGAGAAAGCCCGGCGCATTCAGGAAGCGGCTACGCGCGGCCGGAAAATGGAGGCGATCGGCCGAATGGCAGGCGCTGTAGCGCATGATTTCAATAACCTGCTCACCGCCATCATGGGCCATTCCGAATTGCTGCGCTTAAAACTGGACGCTGGCGATGGGGTTCCGGAGGTCGAACAGATCGCCAGGGCGGCCGAAAGCGCTGCCCAACTCACGCGCCAGCTGCTCTCATTTGGCTGCCGGCAGGCATCCAGGCCGGAAGTGCTCCACCTCAACCGCGCCATCGGGGAGATGGAACAAACGATCCGGATGAGCTTGGGGGCCGGCATCGACCTGGAATTGGCGCTCGCGCCGGCCCTGCAGCCCATCAGGGCCGACCCGGTCCAGATCGAGCAGGTCATACTGAAGCTGGTCGCCAATGGGCGCGACGCCATGCCCGGCGGCGGCAGGCTGAAAATCGAAACGTGCTACGTCAGGTTGGACGAGGCGTTCGCCCGGGACCACCCGGCCACGCCTGCGGGTGAATATATCTGCCTTGTTGTCAGCGATAACGGGGTGGGCATGGACGAGGAAACCAAGTCGCACCTTTTTGAGCCCTTCTTTAGCACCAAACCCAAAGGGAAGGGATCGGGGCTGGGCCTGCCCGCAGTTTACGGCCTCGTACAGCAGAGCAAGGGATATATATCGGCGTCCAGCGAACCCGGGCGTGGCGCCACGTTCCGGATCTACTTTCCCCGTCTACAAGAAGGGATTAACCTATAGGTACTATCGATTACACATTGCGTCGGACATCGGGCAATTGTCCGACGCGCCTCCGCAGTTCGCGCTGATACACTACCTACACGTAAATAGGCGGCCCGTATCGAGGAGCCCCTTTAGGCTGCGCCACTTCCGAAGTAAATGCGGTCCCAAAAGGGGCAGGCAGAAGGAGGCTTTATGATGGCAGGCGGTGCGAAAGCGACACCTCAAACCAGACCGCAGGACGCGTTAGCCCTACTACCTCGCAAAGAACTGGTGCGGTTCCGGCGAGGCCGGGTGATCTACGACCAGACTCGGCCCTCGGTGGGTATATACATGATCATGCAGGGGCGCGTAAAGGCTTGCACCACCCTTGAAGA
>JAMCRM010000258.1 GCA_023380575.1 Acidobacteriota bacterium
GCCATCCAAGCCCACTACATGGAAGATGGTGTCCCGCTGGTTGGAGTCATATTCCAACCGGAGGTCTATTTGCCTCTGGCCGAGGCCGACATCTGCGTGGGACGGATTGTGTCGGCCATTCGAGGCCGCGGAGCCTTCGTTCAACGGACGGAGTACACGGGCGAGGGCTTCAAGGTGTCGGATCGCCGCCAACTAAGTCGCATACCGCACCCTCGCACGGACCTGTTCGTCGCGTGCGTCCCGTTCAGCACTAAGATGACAGTTCAGGAACGCGAATTGACGAGACGAGTTCATGACAGCGGTATTATCTCGGCGACGACCGGAGCCGGGTGCGCCGCCGGCAACGTCATGATGACGATATTCGGGGGCCAACATGTTTACGCAAATATCGGCGCCGGCGAGGATCTTGATCTGATCCCCCCGCAAGTAATTGCGGAAGAGGCTGGCCTCACGGTCTGGGGCATCGATCGCAGGAGGCCTATCTGGAAGGTGCGAAAGCAGCCCACCATTTTCGCGCCTAATGCGGATATCGCCGAGATCTTCCTGCGCGCGGCTGGACTTTGAAGACGTGTGAACGATGACCAAAGACGAAATCCTGCTCGCCAGCCGGGAGTTCCTCTTCCCCGCCGTGTTCCATTACTACCGGGAGCCGCTGGTTATCGAACGCGCCAGCAACCAATACGTGTGGGACGCAGACGGGAAGCAGTATCTGGATTTCTTCGGCGGCATCGTCACCATCAGCGTGGGTCATTGTAATGAGCGGGTGAACGCACGTGTTCACGAGCAGATGGACCGGCTTCAGCACGTTTCCACCGTGTTCGCCACTGGCCCCCAGGCGGCCCTGGCGCAGAAGATCGCCGGGCTGACTCCCGGGCGCCGGCTGACGAAATCGTTTTTCACCAACAGCGGCACGGAGGCCAACGAAACCGCCGTCCTGGCAGCGCGCTGCTATACGGGGGCGAGCGAAATCATCGCTTTGCGCCATTCCTATCACGGGCGTTCGTCGCTCACCATGGGGCTATCCGGCAACGCGGCCTGGAAATTGGGCGCCCTTCAGCCGGGCATCGTGCACGCGCATAACGCCTATTGTTACCGGTGCCCTTTCGGTCTGTCCTATCCGGATTGCGGCGTGAAATGCGCGCGGGACGTGGAGGAACTGATCCAGACCGGCACTACGGGCCGCGTGGCGGGTTTCATAGCGGAGCCCATCCAGGGCGTGGGAGGATTCATCACACCCCCGCGCGAGTACTTCGCTATCGTAGCGGAAATCGTGCGCCGGTACGGCGGCATCATCATCAGCGACGAAGTACAGACGGGTTGGGGCCGCACGGGCGGGAAGTGGTTCGGCATCGAGCAGTACGGCGTGGCGCCGGACGTGATCACGTCCGCCAAGGGGCTCGGCAACGGGGCGCCCATCGGGCTGACCGTGGCCACCCCGGAGGTGGCCGGCGCGGTCCAGGGACTCACCATCTCCACCTTCGGCGGCAACCCGGTTGCCACCACGGCGGCCAAGGCCGTAATCGACTTCATCGAACAGGAGAAACTGGTCGCCAACGCCGCCGATACCGGGGCGTATCTGCGGGACAAGTTGGAGGAACTGCAGCAAAAACATGATCTCATCGGAGAGGTGCGCGGCATGGGGTTGTTGCAGGCGCTGGAACTCGTGGAAGACCGCCGGAGCAAACAACCCGCCGTTACGGCCACCCTGCAATTGATGGAAGCGGCGCGACGGAATGGCTTGCTGGTGGGGAAGGGCGGCACCTACGGCAACGTGATCCGTATCTCTCCGCCGTTGAATATCTCCAGGAGCGATGTGGACGAGTTCGCGCGGCAACTGGACTCGAGCCTGACCGAGTGCCGCGCTCTGGAACGCCGCGAATAATCCACGCCGGGTCAAAGGCGAATCTTGCCTGGCGAGGCGGAAAATGCGGGCTATTCCCCCGAAACCAGGTACACGGCCACCTCGGCCAGGAGGTTCGGCATGAACGTCACGGTGCGGTGGCTGGAAAGAAAGTACCGCCGCTCGACGACGAAATTCTCCTGCCGCATGAGGTTCTCGAAGTCGTGTACCGTCACGAAGTGAATGTTGGGGGATTCGTACCACTCGTAGGGGAACAGGCGGGTTTTGGGCGCCTGGCCGGTGCGCAGCATGGAAAGACGCACCGTCCAATGCGCGAAGTTGGGGAACGCCACAATAGCGCGGCGGCCCACACGCAGCATCTCCCGCAGCACGTTCAGAGGCTTGCGGCTCTCCTGGAGGGTCTGGCTGAGGATCACGTAATCGAAGCACTGGTCCGGGTAATCCGCCAACCCCTCGTCGATGTCGCCCTGGTATACCGTCACCCCGCGGGCGATGGCGCGCTGGGCCTTGGCGCCCGAAATCTCCACCCCGCGCGCCTCCACGCCCTTGTTCCGCGCCAGCCACTCCAGCAGTTCGCCTTCGCCACAGCCCAGGTCCAGTACCCGGGAGCCGGGTTCCACGATGTCCCCGATGATGGCGTAATCGCTGCGGCCCAGCAACTCCCTTACGAACGGCTTCGTCTGCATGGCTCCTGTCATGCCGTGCACCTCTCGCGGAAGGTGCTTGCCAGGAAGCCGCGGATGAGATCCGTCTGCTCCGCCACGTCCACCAGAAAGGCATCGTGACCGTAGTTGGAGGGTAGTTCGCAGTAAGCCACATCCACGTTGCGGCTGCGCAAAGCCCGCACGGTCTCCTGCGATTGATAGCTGGGATAGAGCCAGTCCGAACTGAAACTGATCACCAGAAAACGCGCCGTGACATTTTCGAGCGCCGCGGTCAGGGACTTGTAGCCGTTGGAGAGGTCGAAATAGTCCATGGCCTTGGTTATATACAGGTACGAATTGGCGTCGAACCGGTTCACGAACTCGCTGCCCCGGTAGCGCAGGTAGCTCTCCACCTCGAAATCCACATCGAAATTCCAGCCGAAGCAGTCCTTGCCGCGCAGCCGCCGGCCGAACTTCTCGCGCATGGAATCGTCGCTCATGTAAGTGATGTGGCCGATCATGCGGGCCACCGCGAGCCCGCGCGCCGGGGGCTTGCCGGCGTAGTAGTCGCCCTCGTTCCAGTCCGGGTCCGCCATGATGGCCTGCCGGCCCACTTCGTTGAAGGCGATCTGCTGCGCGGAGTGCCGGGACGTGGCGGCAATCGGCATGGAAGAAACCACCGCGTCGGGATACGAAACCGCCCATTCCAGCGCCTGCATCCCGCCCATGGACCCTCCGGCTACCGAGAGCAGGCGCCTGATCCCGAAGGAATCCACCAGCATCTTCTGGAGCCGTACCATGTCCCGGATCGTGATCACCGGAAAGCTCATCGCATAAGGACAGCCGGTTTCGGGATTGATGGAGGAGGGCCCCGTCGTCCCGCGGCAGCCACCCAGGACGTTCGAGCAGATCACGTAATACAGATTCGTGTCGAACGCCTTGCCCGGGCCGATCATGTTGTCCCACCAGCCCGGCTTCCCGGTTTCCTGGCTGATGCCGGCCGCATGCGCATCGCCGGAAAAGGCGTGCAGGATCAGGATCGCGTTGGATTTGGCCGCGTTCAGGTTGCCATAGGTCTCGTACGCCACGTCCACCGGACCGAGCCGGGCGCCGCTGTCGAGAGCGATCGAGTCGAAGCGTACGGAATTGGCTCCCACGATCATGAAGGTTTGTTCTTAATAATAGCAGTTAGCCCCAGAGCGATAAAAGCAGCAGCAGGCAGACCCATAAACCATCCAGGAAATGCCAGAAGACCGCGCTCACATCGGCCGCCGTGCGCTTGGCGGGGCCCAATTCGTACAGCAGGGCTTCCACGTCCACGTAGACCAGGGCGGTGATGCCGCCCACCACGTGCGCGGCATGGGTCATGGTGAGCAGATAGAAGAAGGCGGTGCTGGCGTTGCCGGCCACGTAGAAACCCGCCGCGCGCAGATCTCGCCACACCAACCCCTGTCCCAGCAGGAACAGCACACCACACACGGTCGCGGCAGTCCAGTATGTGTTGAACGCCTCGCGGCGGCCGGACTTCAGACTGGAACGGGCGGCTTCCAGCAGTCCGCTGGATGCCAGCAGCACCACCGTGTTGACCCACAGAACCGGTGGTATGGGCAGAATCAGCCATTCCCGGGCATCGCCGCGCCGCGCCAGAAAGGCGGCAGCCAGCGAAAGGAACAGTATGCTGGTAGCGCCTATCGCGGCGTACAAGCCTGCGAAAGAGACCCGCCGCGAGCCGCCCCAATCTCCGCCTCCGCCGCCGCCCCAACCACCCTGGTCGGGAGGCGCGGGCGGCTTTTCCGCATACCCTCGCGTCAGCAATCCCGGCATGACAGCGCACCCCTACCCTTGCTCCTATAGAGTCGTCAGGGGCCGGTTGCGATGCGCCGTTCTGTTACATTAAACATCAATGCCGCCACTCTCCCTGCGACGGCTTGGCCTGATTTTTCTGCGCGTGGGAAACCTCACCTTCGGCGGGGGGGACCCGACCATGGCCGCTCTGTATACCGAACTGGTGGCGGCGCGCCGGTGGCTCGCCCCGGAGAAATACGGATTGGTATACGCCCTGGCACGTATCACACCCGGCACCAACATCCTGGCGTTCTGCGCCGGCGTGGCCTGGGAACTCTGCGGTTGGCCGGGCGCCGCGCTCGCCGTGGCGGCTGTCACGCTGCCGGCCTGCACCATTGCGATCCTGCTCACGGCCGCTTACGAGGGACTCAAAAGCAATCCACTGGCCATGGCGGCCATCGGCGGTACACTGGCCGCGGCGGTGGGGATGATGATGACGGGAGCGTGGCAACTGTTGGTTCCGCACCTGAAACCGGGTAAGTGGCGCCGGGCCGTACTCTTTTTCGCCGCCGGGCTGGTGCTTGCCTTCCGGCTGTCGCCCATTCAGGTTTTAGCGCTGGCCGCCGTCGCCGGATGGTTCTGGGAGGACCGGTGAACCCGCTGCTGCTCTACCTCCTGCTCCTCAAGGCAACCTTGGCGAGTTTCAGCGGCCTGAGTTCCCTGCCCATGGTAAGGACCGACCTGGTGGCGCATTACCATGTTCTGACCGACCGCCAACTGAACACCGCCGTGGCCGTGGGGCGCACCGCGCCGGGGCCGAACGGGCTCTACATCGCCAGCGTCGGGTACTTCGTGGCGGGGGTGCCGGGGGCCGCGGCCGGCTGTTTGGCCCTGATGACACCGGCGTTTCTGATCGTTCCTCTGCTGCGCTACCTCGGAGCACGCGCG
Source organism: Acidobacteriota bacterium (assembly GCA_023380575.1). The sequence goes on from JAMCRM010000258.1 coordinate 5,239, forward strand.
GAAAGCCCACGCGTGAGAAGGGCCATCGAAGCCGTCACCATAGCCGCCGCCGGGTTGCTCGTCAACATTACCGTCCCGCTCGCGGCGGATGCCATTACCGGCGTGCTGCCCGCGCTGCTCGCCCTGGGCACGTTCGTGTTTCTGGTCACGACAGGCCGCGCCACCGCATGGGCCATGCTCGCCTCCGCCTTGGCGGGACTGGCCGGCGCGCTCGTCGGAATGTACTAAAGCTTAAAACGGCTCGGGGTGTACCGTCACGTCGGCGTCCGGCGCGATCTCCTGAATGGTGCGCTCAACGGCCTCGGTCAGGGCGTGGGCTTCATTTAGGCTCTGGCTGCCGTCCACCAGGACATGAACATCCACAAAGAGGCGCGGCCCGGAGTAGCGCATCCGCACATTGTGGCAGTTCTTCACTCCCGGTACCGACTCCGTGGCCGCCACGATGCGCTCTTCCATTCCCGCCGGGGCGGTGTCGAGGAGCGCGTGCACGGTGCGCATTCCCAACTTGAAGCTGACATAGATGACGATTGCGGCCACGATGATGGCCGCTACCGCATCGGCGTAGCGCAACCAGGAGAGCGCCGGAACCAGGTCCCCGAGTTTCACGCATGCCAGTCCCAGAATCACCACCGCCGAGCTCCAGATGTCCGTGGAGAAATGCAGCGCATCGGCCTCCAGGGCCTGGCTGTTGTAGCGGCGCGCCGCACGATAGAGGGCGCGGGAGCGCGAAACGTCGATGGCAATAGAAACCGCCATCACCACGAACGACCACACCGTTACCTCAATCTCCACCGTGCCCGCGGCCAGCCTTCGAGTGGCCCCGTGAATGATCCAGAAGCAGGTGATCAGCAGCAGTACCGTCTCGAACATGGCCGAGAGGTTTTCTACCTTGCCGTGCCCGTAACGGTGTTCGCGGTCGGCCGGGCGGTTGGAAAAACGCACGGCCATCAGGGTCATCACCGCGGCCACGAGGTCCAGCCCGGAATGGGCGGCCTCCGCCAGAATACCCAGGGAGCCGGTAGCTAGTCCCACCACGATTTTAAGTACGGTAAGCGCTACCGCGCCGACGACCGAAGCAGTGGCTGCCCGCTGCTTCTCCCTTTGTCCATCGGCCATCAGGCCACCAGGTCCGCCCGGTTTGAAAGCGTGCCGATCTCCGGCATGGAAACGGACACAACGTCTCCGGGGGCCAGGGCGGCGCTCTCCGGCACCACCATTCCGCCGCCGGTCAGCAGCACGCTGCCGGCGGGCACGTGATTGGCGCGCAACAGAAAATCAAGCAGCTCGTCAAAGCGCCGGGCCATCCGCTCCGTGGAAGCCTTGCCCGAAAAGATGACTTTGCCGTCGCGCTCGATGGCACAGGTCATTTCGAGCTTATAGGGGTCCGGAAGCTCGTCGGCGGTTAGGATCGCCGGGCCTAGCGCGCAGGAGCCGTTGTAAATGCGCGATTGCGGCAGGTACAGCGGGCTCTCGCTTTCGATGTCCCGTGCGGATACGTTGTTCGCCAGGGTGTATCCGGCCACTCTGCCCTTGCTCCCCAGCACCAGGGCGAGTTGCGGTTCAGGCGCCGTAAACCTGGAATCCGGCCTTATCCCGATGGGCCGCCCCGGCCCCACGCACACGCGCGCGGTGCCCTTGAAATAGATCCCGGGGCGGGCATCAGGCGGCGCACCGGCATACGTGCCGCCGCAGGCCCACACCTCGCGCGGCTGGATAGGTATCACGGGCCGGCTCGGCTCGGGGTGACGGCTGGCCAACTGCGCGGCCAACTCACCCAGGGACACTCCCTCAGCCTCGGAACGGCAGATCAGGTCCACCAGCGTATGAGCGGTGATGGGGCGGGCCATCCCCCGTTCGAAGACGGCGGCGATCACTCCGCCATTCGGTCTGATCTGTCCCAGATGCATGAATCGTCGGTACTCCACTCTCTCCGGCTAGAACTTTACGGCCGGGACGGCGCGGGCGTTCGCGTCCGTCTTGAAATAAGCATCGTTGCGCGTGAACCCGGAAAGCGACGCCACGATATTGTTGGGAAAGAGCGCGGATCTCG